>JANQME010000352.1 GCA_028280205.1 Longimicrobiales bacterium | reverse complement strand
TCGGGGTGATGGCGCCCGAGTTCAACTTCCCGTTCGGCGGTGTGAAGCTCTGGCTGCCGATCCGGGACGACCGCTCGGTCGATCGGGCCGGCCTGCCCTACCAGCTCGTCGGTCGCCTGCGGGACGGCTGGACGGCGGAGCGTGCGCGTTCCGAGCTCGAGGGCATCCAGGCCGAGCTCGCCGCCCGGTACCCGGACGAGGACGGCCGCATGTCGGGCGTCTCGGTGAAGCCTCTGCGGGAAGCGCTCAACTTCGCGTGGGACATCCTGAACGCGCTCTTCTGGGTGCTCCTGGGGGCGGTGGCGTTCGTGCTGCTCATCGCGTGCGCGAACGTCGCGAGCCTCACGCTGGCCCGGGGCAGCGCCCGACTCCGGGAGATCTCCGTTCGCGCGGCCATGGGTGCGCGGCGCGGCCGCATCATCCGGCAACTGCTCACCGAGAGCCTCGCGCTCGCCGCGGCCGGCGGGGCGCTCGGCGTGGCCCTCGCATACTGGATCGCCGCGCTCCTGGACCCGGTACTGCCCGAGGATCTCTTCCGCATCGGCTCGATCTCCATCGACCGGACCGTATTGGCGTTTTCCCTGCTGGTCACGCTCGCGACGCCTCTGGCCTTCGGATTCCTGCCCGCGCTCAGCGCCAGCCGTGTCGACCTCACGCTCGGCCTCAAGGAAGGGTCGAGGGGATCCGGTGGAATCGCGACGTCCCGCGGGCGCCGTGTCCTCGTGGTGGCGCAGGTCGCACTGGCGGTCACGCTCCTGAGCGGAGCGGCCGTGATGCTCCGCAGCTTCGCCGCGGTGCAGCGCCTCGACCTGGGCTTCGAGCCCGAGCGCATCGTGACCACGGAGGTCATCCTCGGCAGCGACGCGTGGCCGACCGCCGAAGAGCGCCGGAGCTTCCTCGAGGAAGCCGTAGAGGCGGTTTCCCGTCTGCCCGACATCGCGTCCGCATCCACGGTCCGCTGGCTCCCGCTCAACCACGAGACCATCTCCGCGCAAGTGGCCTCGAGCGCTCTGACGGGGACGCCGACAGAGGAGTGGCCGCTCGCGACGGCCAACTTCGTCCACACCGGCTACTTCGAAACGATGGGGATCGAGCTCCGTTCCGGCCGCGACTTCGCGGTCACGGACGGCGTCGACGCCCAGTCGGTCGTCATCGTGAACCGGATCCTCGCCGACCGGCTCTGGCCGGGGGACGACGCTGTCGGCCAGACGCTCCGGCTCGGAACGTCGGAGCCCGTTCAGGCGGCGGTCGTCGGCGTGGTCGAGCCGGTGCACCACGCGGACCTCGACCCGGCCAACGTCGGAGCCCAGTACTACCGTCCCGCGCTGCAGGCCGGCTCACGGCGCTTCTTCGTCGTGGGCCACACCGCCGCCGACCCCGCCGCCGCGGTTCAGGGCGTACGGAGCGCGCTGAACGCCATCGCGCCGGAGCTGCCGCTCACCATCCGCCCGTACGAGGACGTGGTGGCGGAGAACCAGATGCAGTGGAGCATCGGTTCCGTCTTCCTCGCGATCTTCGGCGGCGGCGCACTCCTGCTCGCCACGCTCGGGATCTACGGACTCATCTCCTTCTCCGTGGCTCAACGGGAGAGGGAGCTGGGCGTCCGAATCGCACTCGGCGCCACGCGCGGCGAGATCCGGAAGGACGTCGTGACCGGCGGGCTCAAGCTCACCGCCGTCGGGCTCGCGATCGGCCTCGTGGCCGCGGCGCTCCTCGGCCGCATGGCGTCGGCGGCCCTGTTCGGCGTGAGCGCCACCGATCCCGTCGCCCTCGGCGGCGCGCTGATCCTCTTCCTGACCGTGGCGGCCGTCGCCTCGTACGTGCCGGCCGCGCGCGCTTCGGCGACCGACCCGATCGGGGTCCTCCGCTCGGAGTAGACGGGACGCCGGCGGCGGGAGTGCCCCGTCGCCGTCTGCCGGAAGCGACGTCCGTCGGCGGTCTCGCGGATCGCAACGTCCGTCCATCGGTCCGATCGGGGAGCGATTCCACCCCGACGGCCCTACCTTTGCGGCTCACCGGCAAGATGGCGGTCACTCCGCGCGGGCGGGCGACGACCCGGGCGGTCACACGGGGAGGTGGGTGATGAGCGAGACGGCACTGGGTCACTTCTGCTGGTACGATCTGATGGTCCCGGATCCCGCTGCGGCGCCGTCCTTCTACGGACCGGTCGTCGGGTGGACGACGGCTCCCTTCGAGGACGGACCGGAGCCGTACGACATGTGGATGGCGGGTGAGCAGGCGATCGGCGGCATGATGGGGATGTCGGAGGAGGCTCCGGGCGTTCCACCCCACTGGCTGGCGTACGTCTCGACGCCCGACGTGAAGGCGACGGTGGCGAAGGCCGTCGAGCTGGGTGGGACGGTGATGTCCGAGTTCGATGTCGACACGGTCGGATCCATCGCGATCCTCGCCGACCCGCAGGGCGTCGTCTTCGCCGTCTACGAGCCGACCGATCCGTGGACCCCCGACGAGGAGATGCCGGGTGTCGGGCACGTCTCGTGGAACGAGCTCTACACGGACGACTGGGAGGCCGCTTGGAGCTTCTACTCCAGCCTGTTCGGCTGGGAAGAGGCGGGCGACATGGAGATGGGCGAGATCGGCACCTACCGGATGTACGCGCGCGACGGCCGGCAGCTCGGAGGCATGATGACCCGCCCGGACGAGAAGATCCCGGCGATGTGGTTCTACTACATCCGGGTCCCCGACATCCACGCAGCGGCCACGGCGGTGAAGGCGCACGGCGGGGAGGTGTGGAACGAGCCGATGGAGATCCCCGGCGGCGACATGGTGGCCCACTGCCGGGACCCCCAGGGCACGATGTTCGCGCTGCATGCGGCGCGCGAGGGGTGAGGACGCCCCGTACAGGCTGCTTGACACCTTCTGCGGGTCCGGAGAGGGTTTTTCGTCCATGCCCATCGCTCCGCCCCCACCCGCCGTAAAGGCGGCGGCGACCGCCCGGATACGCCCGGTGCGACTCCGAACGCTCCTCGTGGTCGGTCTCGCATGCGTTCCGGCCCCGGCGTCCGGTCAGACCGGATACGAGCCGGTCTCCGCATTCCAGGCCGGTCGGGTCGAGCGCTTCCTCGAGAACCGGCTGGCGTGCCGCGGATGCCACCGCATCGACGGGCGGGGCGGGATGATCGGACCGATCCTCGACGGGATCGCCGACCGCGCGGACTTCGACTACGTGCTGGCGATGATCCGCGACCCGGGTGCGACCGTGTCCGGAACCCTCATGCCGCGCCAGCGCATGCCCGAGCGCGATGCGCGCCGCCTCGCCGCGTACCTGATGAGCCTTCGGGCCTCGGAGGCACCCGACGTCGCTTCTCCCCCCCAGGCGACTCCCGCGCTCCCAGCCGGCGCGGAGCAGGACGGCGCCGCGCTCTACGCTCGCCACTGCGCCGCCTGTCACGGCGCGAACGGGGGCGGGGACGGGTGGAACGTCCGGAATCTCGGGGTCACCCCGGCCGTACATGCGGACGCGACCGCGATGTCGGAGCGGCCCAACGACACCCTGTACGACGGCATCGCAGCCGGAGGCTTCGTGCTCGACGGCAGTCCGCTCATGCCCGCATACGGATCGATGCTGGAGCCCGTGCAGATCCGGGCACTGGTGGAGCACATCCGAACACTGTGCGCGTGCGAGCAGCCCGCGTGGGCCGAGCCCGGGCGGTGAACGGCGTCGCCGCGACTTCGATCCCGGCGGCGGCGGGCGCGACGCGCGCCGTCCCCGCGTTCGTTCTCCTCGCTCTCGTCGCGTGCTCGGGCGGCGAGAACGGAGAGGCCCGCGGCGAGCGGGCGGGCCGCGCCGCGCTGGACTTCCCGCCCCCGCCGCCTGTGCGCGTCGCCGCGGTCGAGCCGGGCGACTTCGTGGGGGCGGAGGCATGCGCCGACTGTCACGACGCCGAGTATCGAGCCTGGGCCGGATCCACACACGGGCAGGCGGGAGGGACGCCCGGTCCGGCCATTGTGATCGCTCCGTTCGACGGCCGCCCCATCGCCTTCGCCGACGCCACCGTCGTGCCCCGCATCCGGGCCGGCACGTACGAGTTCGTGGTCCGCCAGGACGGATTCGAAGAGGCCGTCTACCGGGTCGACGGGGTGATCGGGCGCGCGCACATGCTCGGAGGGGGCACCCAGGGCTTCGTGGGGCGCCAGCCGGACGGCACCGAGCGCTTCCTGCCCTGGGACTGGTCGGGCAGCGAGGCCGCATGGTTCTGCAACACGGGATCCCGCGCCAACGACGGATGGGAGCCGATCGCGCCCGCGATGCGACTGGCCGACTGCGGCGACTGGCCTCCGCTGCGGCCGCTCGGCACGGTGGACCGCTTCGCGAACTGCCAGGAGTGCCACGGCTCGCAGATCCTCGCGGAGCTCGATCCCGGCTCGGGCTACAGGACCACCTACACGACGCTGCAGATCAACTGCGAGTCGTGCCACGGTCCGGGACGCGAGCACGTCGAGCTCGCCCGCTCGGGCGAATTCGGAGCCGGTGGAGACGTGGGCATCGCCAGCCTCGCCTTCCTCGACAAGGACGCCTCGCTGTCGGTCTGCTTCCAGTGTCACGCGCTCAAGGACGTGCTCGCGGAGGGCTACCTGCCCGGTGAGCCCTTCGAGTCACACTACGCGGTGAAGTACCCGGTGCTCGGCGACCGCCCTTATACGACGGACGGACGCGTGCGCACCTTCGCGTACCAGGCCACGCACCTCGCGAGCGCCTGCTACCTCGAGGGACCGATGGACTGCGTGAGCTGCCACGAGCCGCACGCGCAGGGCTACTGGGACGTGGACCGGATGCCGCTGACCGACCCGCTCGACGACGGTCAGTGCACCTCGTGTCACCGGAGCAAGGAGCTCGAGCCCGAGGTGCACACCTTCCACCCGGCCGGCTCCGCGGGCGCGCAGTGCGTCTCGTGCCACATGCCCTACCTTCAGCACCCCGAGGTGGGTGACGGCGTGACCTTCGCCCGCTCGGACCACACGATCGCGATCCCCCGTCCCGTCTTCGACGCCGACATCGGGCTCGAGAGCGCGTGCGCCCAGTGTCACACGGACCGAACGGCACTCGAGCTGCAGCGCCAAGTAGACACATGGTGGGGTGAAGGGAAACCGCACCGCCCGCTCGTCTCGGGTCTCAACTCCGAATTCCGGGTCCGCAACGCCGGGGAGGCCGCGGAGATGCTCCTGCACCCCGAAGCGACTGACCCGCTGATCCAGTTCCAGGCGCTCGGGCGGCTGCTTACGGCGTACCTCCCCGCCGACGTCCCGGCGCTGCCCGGCGACGCTCAAGCGGATCTCCTGGCGCTGACGCGGGACCCGGACCTGGATGTGCGCTCGCTCGCCCTCGCCGCTCTGCACTGGTCCCGGGGCAACGACCCCACCGTGCGGACGCACCTCGTGGACGCCCTCGAGTCGGTGTCCGACGACGCCCTCGCGGACGAGGCACTTCGGGGGCGGTGGGTGCTCGCGCTCGGCTTCCTCGGCGACCGAGCCCGAGAGGCGGGCGAGTGGGCCGAGAGCGAGCGGGCGTACCGCAAGGCGCTGGAGCTGCGCCCCGGGGATCCGCGGGTGTTGCACGCCCTCGGCCAGATGCACGCCGGCTCCGGGAACTTCATCGAAGCCGCGAGCGCGATCCGGCAGAGCCTGGAAGCCGATCCCGCCCGCCCACTCGCGTGGGTGAATCTGGGCCTCGCGCTGGCCGGCGACGGCGACCCGGCCGGAGCACGCGAAGCGTTCGAGCAAGCGCTGGAGCTCAACCCCCG
>JANQME010000267.1 GCA_028280205.1 Longimicrobiales bacterium | reverse complement strand
CCCAGCCCTTCGAAGCCGATCGGCTCGCCGAACATCGCCACCTCCTCCAGCGTGGCGTCGGCGGCGAGCACGGCCGCGTCGAGCGCGATCGCGTCGTCGGTCGCATCGGGTGCGGTTGCGTCGTCACAGGCCGCGAGTCCGGCGGCGAGCGCCGCGGTGGCGAGGAAGGCCGGGGTTCGTCTGGTGCGCATGTATCTCCTCCTCCGGAGGAAGGGAATCCTTGGCGTGCGCACGATGAGAGGTCTGCGGCCGCCGATCCGTTAAGCGCGACCTCGCGAAGGCGATCCCGGTCAGGACCGGGAGTGTCGGGTTCGGGAACGAGCCGGGAACGAGCCGCTCAGCCCGCGATCGGCGGCTCCGAGGTGGAGGACGGTGACGCGTGCGCCCCCTGTCCGAAGTGCCGCCGCTCCTGGCTGCTCACGGAGGGGTCGCGGAAGCGGATGAGCGACGCGAGATGGCGCTCGGTCGGCTGCCCGAGCGCCCGGGCGAGCTCGGACGTCCCTTCGTCGAGGATGTCCGCCACCTTGAGGGGGGGCATCTTCTCCTTCCCGTCCCGGATGGCGCTGAGCCGCGCCAGGTGCTCCAGCCCGTTCATGAAGCCCGGGACGGCCGCAACCGCGTCCGGGTCGTTGTTCAGGAGGCGGCGCGAGCGCGTGCCGATGTTGAGGAAGAGCCCCTCGGTGAAGTCCGGGAGCGGGTCCTCGGAGCCGACCGAGTTCAGGATGCCCCGGACCTCGTCGGTGTCCATCTCGCGGGGCCCGCCCTGCCAGACCCAGACCGCGTGCTCGACCGCGTGGAGCGCGTCCCACGCGAGCTGGCGACCCCGGGTCTGCAGCCGTCGGCGCTCGAAGAACCACTCGACCACGGCGACGGTGATGACGATCCCGACGATCTCGGTGCCGAGGTTGATGAGCAGCGTCCCCGTGGACGTCTCGACGCCGAAGAGGAAGGAGATCCAGAGGATGATCGCGGCGACCGAAAGGAAGCCGCCGATCAGGATGACGCGGAGCAGGTTCACGATCCGCCGACGAGGTGCGGCTTCGGGGTCGTCATCGGATCGTGTCTCCGCGTGCGGCGACGGTGTCGGGCGGGGCGGTGTCCGGTCCGGTGGGCGTCGGACCCCCGGCGGTGTCCGGCTGGATGGCGCCCGTGTCCGGTGCGGCACTCGAATCCGGCATCGCGCTCGTGTCCGGCGCGACACTCGAATCCGGTGCAGGCGTGCCCGGCTCCGCGGTCGTATCGGCCACCGGTGCGGTCGCGCTCGTATCCGCCGGAGCCCCGATCACGAGCGTATCGGCGGGCGTTCCGGTGTCCGTACCACCTGTCGGAGACACGAAGGCGTGCCGCGGATCGACGAACGCCGCGACGGAGAAGCGGAGCATCACCCGGTCGCTCAGGCGCGTCACGTCGGCGGCCATCGTCGGCGGGCGAGCGAACGGCTCGCGGCCGACCAGCTCCTCCGGTCGGAGCAGGTGCTCGATCACGTGGACGCCGATCGGTTCGACCGCGGGCATCGTGAGGTCGAGGACAACCGCGCCTTCGGGCACGCCCCAGTGGTCCGCCCTGCGGATCACCTCGGAGTCTTCGAGGACGACCTCGTTGATCGCGCGCAGGCGCGTTCCCCCGTCGAGCTGGAAGCCGAGGCGCTCGGCTCCCACGGCCGAGCGGACCGCCAGGCGCACGAGCCGCTCGCTTCCGACGATCGAGTCCCGGAGCACCTCCACCTCGGGTCGCTGCGCGGCAACGACGGGCGCCCGCCGCACCGGAACCGACCCCGGCAGGTATCCGAATTCCTCGAGGTCGCGGTTCTCGTCGAACGTCCCGCCCGCCCGCTCTTCGGCCCAGGCGCGTGACTCCGCCGACGCGAGGACGTCCGCCGCCGGCGCCGTGATCCACATCGCTTCGCCGCTTCCGTGTGCATACGCGTAGGCGAGGGTCGTCGGCATCGGGTGCTCGGCGCTGGGGCGGGCGAGTGCCACGCCGACTCCGATCGAGAGCGCTGCAGCCAGCGCGGTCGTCGCGGGTGCCCACCACGGGTTGGGGCTGCGCAGTGCGTCGAGGGCGGGCAGGCAGGTCATCAGGCCGAGGGCCACGAGCGCGCCGAGCGGACCCAGGAGGCCGAGCGTGAGCGCCAGCCAGACCAGCTCGACCGTGGGGACGAGGATCAGGAAGAGCGGGAGAAGGACGACGAGTGCGAGAAGCCACGCCAGCGTGCTCGAGGCGCGGGCACCGAGCAGGGCGAGCACGAGCGCGGCCAGGAGCCCTGCGAGCGCGGGGAGCTGGAGATGTGCGGCCCCGAGGGGGGCGAGGACTCCGAGCGCCAGCGCACCGAGCACGGGGAGCGCGAGCGCCCCGAGGGCGAGCTCGTCGCGAGAGATCCAGCGGCGCGCGACGGCAACCATCGCCGCTGCCACGGAGAGCGTTGCCAGCGCGAGGGCCAGGACGTACCACCCCTCGGCGTGGAAGAGCGACCCGTGCAGCGCTCCGGTCTCGGCATGGAAGGGCCGGAGTCGTCCGGGCGCGGCGGCTCCGACCACCCACGCCCCCGCCGCCAGCGCGAGCGTGAGGCCCAGACCCGCCAGCGACGCGACGGGCCGGGCGCCCCCGCGACGGGCGACGATCGTCAGGAGCGCGAAGAGTCCGAGGAGCACCGCGGAGAAGACGTGCACGACGGGCTGCGGATACGTGACCAGCCCGACGACCGGGAGGGAGAAGTAGACCCGGTTCGGCGCGTTCACGGAGGAGAGGTCCGCCTCGCCGAACCAGCGGAGGGCGGCCAGGGCACGGATGCCGTGGTGCTGCAGCGTCGACTCCGAGAGGTTCTCGGGCGTGTCGTACGGCTGATGGTAGACGTGCGCATCGTCGATCGCGGCGAAGTTCAGCCCCTGCACCCCGGCCTCACGGAACGGCGTGAAGTCGGTGTCGTTCGGCATGCGCCGATACACCTCGTGCGCGAGCGAGTACGCGAACGGTGCCGGATCGAACTCCTGGAGCGCCTGCACGACCCAGCCGTTGAGCTCGTTCGTCTCGAACATGATGGACGGGCCGCCCGCGCCACGCATCTCGAACGCGAGCACCAACTCCACGTCCTCCATCCATCGGTGTCCGTCCACGAACGCGCGCGCCCCGAGCAGGCCGAGCTCCTCGGCGTCGGTGAAGAGGACGATCAGGTCGTTGCGCAGCGGCTCGCCCGTGCGCAGCGCCCGCAGCGCCTCGAGGATGGTGACGAGGCCGGCGCCGTCGTCCGCGGCGCCGACGGCGATCTCGCGGCTGTCGTAGTGGGCCGTGACGAGGACGGTGCCGGTGGACTCGGTGCCGGGGACGCGCGCGACGACGTTGCGTACCGTCGCGGTGCGGACGAAGTCGGTGACGCGTTCCACGCCGGCGCCGACCCGGACCCGGGGCGCCGGGAGGACACTGGTCGCCGTCTGGATCTCCGACTCGATGCCCAGCTCCGCGAGGCGCCCGACGAGAAGCTCACGGACGCGCACGTGTTCAGGTGAGCCCGTGGGATGCGGCGCGCGCGCGAGCTCCACGAGCGTCGCCATCGCCCGCGCGGACGAGAACGCCGAGTCGGGCGCGTTGGCCGGGGCGGGTCCGGGAAGGCCCGTGCGCGAGCTCGAGAAGACGGCGAACGCGAGCAGCGCGACGAGGGTGGCGGGTCCGCGCCAGGCCGGCACGTCGAGCTCGGCCCCGGCCGCCTCCTTCCGCTCTTCGGCGCGCGCCTTGCGGGCGGCGGCCTTCTCTTCCTTCTCCCGGGCGCGTGCTTCGCGCTCGGCGTCCTTCGCCGCCCTCGCCTCTTCGCGGGAGCGGGCCTTCTCGGCTTTGCGCACGCCTTTCTCCGCCTTGCGCACCTCCCGAGCCGCTTTTCTGCGAACCTTCGACTGCTCGCCCGGTGCGGTCTTCAGACCGCTGGACCCGGAGGGCGGGGGCGACGACTTCGGCACCTCACGGGACGACTCGCCGAGCAACTCGGCGAGCTCGGCTTCGCTCATCTCCGGCCCGTCGTCCGGGAGCTCCTCGCCGTACTGCTCGCGGTCCTCGTCGGTAATTCCGAGCTCCTCGTCGGATGGGAGCTCGGGGAG
Source organism: Longimicrobiales bacterium (assembly GCA_028280205.1). Lineage (GTDB taxonomy): Bacteria > Gemmatimonadota > Gemmatimonadetes > Longimicrobiales > Gaopeijiaceae > UBA2589. The sequence continues at coordinate 3,410 of JANQME010000267.1, read as the reverse complement.
ATCGTAGTCGCTCATGCCCTGCGGTCTGTTCGGGTCGCCTTCAGCGGGCTTGAGGAGCGAGGCCTCGCCGCCCCTCGTCCCCTACGAGACGGGTGGACGGAGAGTTCACGTTGCACGCCGGCTCGATCGCGCCCGGACGGAGGAGCGTCGCGACGGCCTCGGGTGTCGCGCCGGACCCCGGCTGCGTCGATGTCGCGAGGAGCGCCAGGCCGAAGAAGGCGACCTTCGCGGATGTCGCACGTCGGCTCCGGCTCTCTCCACCGGTACGCGCCGCACGCGCGTCGACCGTGCGGCGCACCAGCGCTGCGACGACGGCGGCGAGTCCGTCGCCGCGCAAAACCTCGGCCGGCGTCAGTCCCGTGTGGAGCTTCATGGCGCGCGCCAACGAGGTGGGAGCGGAGTAACCGAGACCGAACGCCACCTCCTCCACGCGCCGACCGTCCTCACCCAGCCACGCACCGGCCTGGATCATCCGACCCCAGAGCAGGAGGCGGACCGGGGAGGGGAGACCCGCGCGCTGCAGATCGTTCCTGAGGCTCGCAGGAGTCCGTCCCAGGCCGGCGGCGAGTCGCTCCACGGACGTCTCGGGCCCCACGTTCTCGAGGGCCCACGCCACGACGTCGGGTCCGGGCGGGGCGATGCGCCCGTCCAACAGACGTCGCGTGCGCCTCGCCCGAGCGACGGACAGGGCCCGGTCCACCGCGGTTCGGACGGAGTGGGGCCGCGTCCGACCGACCACCAGCCCGTCGACGCCCAGCGCGCCCCGATCGAAGGTCCGCTCCGCGTGCTCCGACTCGAGGCAGGCCACGATCGCCGCCTCCGGAAGGCGCTCGCGCAGCGCGTAGATGCGCCGGACGGCCCACTCGCGGTCGGGGTGTTCGCCGTCCACCATGCAGGCGTCGACGATCACGTCACGGAGCGTCAGCTCGAGCTCCGACCAGTCCGTATGCAGTAGGACGGCGTGCGCGTCGGCCAGCGCCTGGGAAAGGCGGGCCTCGACGCGAGCATCGGGCTGAAGAATCGCCAGTACGGCCAAGGGTCGTTCACCCGTTGCGGGGACGGGACCGCGAATGTGCCCGTCTCAGGCGGGATCGTCCAGCCGTACAGCCGTTCCGTAGCAGAGCATCTCCGCGGCGCCCTTCATGACCATCGATGTCTGGAAGCGTACCGAGACGACCGCGTCGGCGTCCAGGATCTGGGCCTCCTCGATCATCCGATCGATCGCCTGCTCCCGGGCTTGGGCGAGCATCTTCGTGTACTCGTAGATCTCGCCGCCGGCGACGTTGCGCAGGTTGGCGATGAGGTCCTTGCCCAGGTGCTTCGTGCGGACCGAGCTGCCGCGCACGAGGCCGCGTACCTCGACGATCTCGCTCCCGGGGACGGTGGGCGTCGTGGTGATGATCATCGCTGCACGTTCCGGTAGGGGTCCGTCTCCCACTCGCGGAGACGTTCCCAGATCACGGAGGCCAGGAGCATGAGCACGCCGATCGCGATCGCACCGGTTCCGAGCTTCTCCCAGCGCGAGATCGAGGAGGTGGCGAAGAGCCAGGTGCCGTAGGTCATCCAGATCACCAGACCCGCGATGAGCAGCGTCCACCCGATGGGGCGGTTGAGGCGGCGGTTCACCTGGTCCCAGACGGAGTGGCGGTATGAGCCGGAGTGGAAGTCGAGCCCCTGGATGTCGCTCTTCATGGCCTGGTACATGGCGAGCTCGCGCTGCAGCTCGGTGGAGGCCGCCAGACCCCGCTCGACGCTCTCGCGCTCGTCGGGTGGGAGCTCACCGTCCAGATATGCCATGAGCTTCTCGGTCGTCACCGGGGCCGGTCGGTCGGGGCGCTGGGCGTCCATCGGGTCAGGGGTACTCGGCGTTCATGTCCGTGAGCGCGTCGCGGAGGGCGCTGCGGGCGTGGTACAGGCGACTCGCCACCGTGCCTTCCGGGATCTCCAGGATCTGCGCGATCTCGGCGTACCGGAATCCCTCCAGCTCCTTGAGGACGAGGATCTCACGGTGCTCCGGACCGATCCGCTCGAGGCCCTTCCAGAGGAGCTCCTTGGCCGCGTTGCGCTGGCGTACGCGCTCGGGATCACGCTCGCCGTCCGCGGGTCGCTGCTCGAGCCGCTCGTCGAGTGCCTCGGTGCTGAACTTCGCCTTGCGGCTGCGCAGCATGTCGCGGCACTGGTTCCTCAGGATCTGGAAGAACCACGGTCCGAAGGGCCGACGCAGGTCGAAGCGCGGCAGCGTGTCGTATGTCTTGATGAAGGCCATCTGGAGCGCGTCCTTCGCGTCCTCGACGTTGCCCATCATGGCGATCGCGAGGCGCAGCCCGGCCGGCTCATACGCACGAACCAAGGGCTCGTAGAAGCGAGATTGGCCGGCCTTGCACTTCCTGATCAGCTCGAGTTCCAACTGTCGTTGCACCCTTACTCCCTTCCGGGCCCGATGCCCGCGTGAAGGAGTACGGAAGCTCGTCGGGCTTTCTTCAGTCGGATCGCGCGTGCATCGAGCCGCGCCCCCCCCGGCCGTGCGTGATCCGGCTCAGCGATCGAGGGGAAACGCATCGTGCCGTTCGGCCGCCCTGTCGAGAATCGCGGCGAATCGGGGTCGGTCTCGCAGCCGGACGGTAAACGGATCGGAGGCGATGTAGGGTGCGTTGAAGAAGCCGCTCTCGACCGACTGCTCGAGATGGTCGAGCGCTCGATCCACGAGACCGGCGGCCAGGGACAGATGGACGAGGCGGTAGCGGCGCTCGCCGTCGACCACTTCGCGCGCTTCGAGTCCCTCGAGGACCGCACGGGCGCCGACCGCATCGCCCGTCGCCAGGGCGGAATACCCTCGACCGAAGGTCGACCAGACACTCTCGGCGTCCACGGTCCGCCCCCGGTCGAACGATGCGAGCGCCCGCTCCGGATCGCCGGCGTAGAGGTGGATGACGCCCTCGTAGAAGTGCTGCTTCTCATCCGGGGTGCGGCCGGCTTCCGACAGAATCGCCAGCATCGCACGGTGCGAGTCGAGCGCGTCGTCGTACGCACCGAGGTAGATGAAGGACTTGGTGATCTGATCCTGCGCCCGTACGCGGGCACCGGAGGTGCGATCGAGCGCCTGGCCTCGCCGGTACGCTTCGATCGACGCGCGCATGTGGCCTGCATACCGGAATACGTAGCCGAGGCGCTCGTGGAACTCGACGACGCCTGGCTGCCGCCCAACACCCTCCGCGGCCAGTCGCGCCGAGCGCTCGGCCTGTCCCAGCTTGGCCAGGTACGACGACAGCTTGGATCGCGCCCAGGGCAGGTCGGGATCGAGTGCGAAGGCCCGTTCCAGAGCGTCGCCGGCCTTCTCGTAGTACGGCCCCCTTCCACCGACCCGGCCCGCCAACTCCAGGTAGGCCGAGCCGAGGAAGGTGAGCGCCGGC
>JANQME010000250.1 GCA_028280205.1 Longimicrobiales bacterium | reverse complement strand
GGGCAGCGGCCCCGAAGAGGAGCACCAACGGCGTGCGCGAAGCTCCGACCATACGGTCGCGCAGCGACTCGACCGCAGCGCCGTGCGCGATGAAGCGCGGATCCGCGTCGGGCTCGTCCTGGACGATCCGCTTCGTGAGCGCATCGACCTCCTCCTCCGCGACGGGCCGGGTCACGTCCGCCGCAAGGCGTCCCACGACCCGCCAGTTGTGCGACGTCCGCGACTCGTTGCCGAAGGGCTCGGCCTGCGTCCACACCTCGGTCCCACTCGGGAAGTCGAAGGTCGACGGAATCACGCCGACCACACGTCCGCGCGTGCTCCCGATCTCCAGCGTGATCTCGTCCAGCGGACGCCCCCCGAGATCGTCTCGCCAGACGCGCTCCGTGACGACCATCACGGTCGGGGACTCGGGCGTGTGGTCCTCGGCGGTCGTGAGCCGGCCCGCAATCGGGACGATGCGGAACACGTCCCAGAAGTCCCGGGACACGTTGGCGACCGTCCGCGTGAGCGGGCGATCCCCGCCGAGCACCGTCGTGGGGCTCGAGCCGTACGCCGTGAGGCCCTGGAACGCGGTCAACTCCTCGTCCCAGTCGACGAAGTTCCGCCACGCGACCGACATCGTGCCGCCGGACTGCGTGACCTCCGACACCTGCACGAGCGCCTCCGGCTGGTCGTACGGCAGCGGCTTGAGCAGCACGCCGTACACCACGGAGAAGATCGCCGCGTTCGCTCCGATCCCCACGGCCAGCGTGACGATCCCCGCCGTCGCGAAGCCCGGGCTGCGTACGAGCGCACGTAGCGCGTACTTCAGGTCATGTGCCACCGATCCCCACATCCTCGCCCTCCTAACCGACCTGTCGTGTCGTTCCGTAACCTTCCTGCACTCGTCCGCGATCGCCGCGCGGTCCCCGAAGAGCCGCTCCGCCTCGCGTGTCGCCTCGTCCTCGGGCCAGCCGGCTTCGACCAGCTCTTCGGCTCGCAGGGCGAGGTGGGAGCGGATCTCCCGGTCGACGTCTTCCCGGGGCGAGGTCCGACGGAAGACCGATCCGCGCCCACCCCCTCCGTGCCTCCCCCGTCCCTCGTCCCGACTCATCCGCGCATCGTCCCGCCTCCCCCGTATCCCGCTCGCTCCCTCAGCCGGCGGACGGCTCGCCGAGCACGCGGGCCATCGCCGCGACGTAGCGGTGCCACGCCCTCACGCCCGACTCGAGCTCCGCTTCGCCGGCCCGGGTGAGGCGGTAGAACTTGGCTTCCCGCCCGGTGTCGGTGACGCCCCACTCGGACTCGACGTAGCCCCGCTTCTCGAGCCTTCGGAGCGCCGGGTAGAGGGCGCCCTCCTCGACGTCGAGGTCGTGCTCCGTACGGTCCCGGATCGAGCGCGAAACGCCGTAGCCGTGCAGCGGGCCGGCGGCCAGCGTCTTCAGGATCAGCACGTCGAGCGTGCCCTTGATCAGGTCGAGCGGCCTGTGCGCCACGGGTCCCTCTTGGTGTGGAGCGGGTGGAGCATAACCCTAACACTCTCATACATAAGAATGCAAGGGGTGCAGGGCGGGCACCACGTGACCGGGCGCGTTTACATCACCGGCCGCCCCCGGTACGATCGGGCGCTTCCCGTCCCCTTCGTTCCGGAGGTCTCGGTGCGCTATTCCCCCTTCCGCATGGAGCGGTGGCAGTCCACCTGGGAGCACCGCGTCGAGATCAACCTCTCGGAGAGCGGCGTGCACCCGCTCACCGTCGACGAGCTCGTGGCGCTCTCGGGCCGGGACGTCGACCTCGGCGCCACGATTCTCGGATACGGGCAGTCCAACGGTTCGGACGAGCTGCGCGCGCTCGTCGCGGCGCAGTACGACGGAGCGAGCGACGCCTCGATCCTCGTCACCACGGGCGGCGCGGAGGCCAACTTCACCTCCTTCTGGCACCTCCTGAGCGAGGGCGGAACGGCGGCCGTGATCGTCCCCACGTACGGCCAGGTGCCGGGCCTGCTCGAGTCGTTCGGCTGCCGCGTCGTGCCCGTGCCGCTACGCGAATCGGAAGGCTGGCAGCCCGACTTCGACGCGCTGGAGCGGGCCCTCGCGGACGGGGCGTCGTACGTCCTCGTGACGAATCCGAACAACCCGACGGGCGCCGTACTCAGCCGCGCGTCGATGGACGCCCTCGTCGAGACCACCGAGCGGCACGGCGCGTGGATCCTGGCCGATGAGGTCTACGCCGGCGCGGAGTCGCACGGGGAACGGACGCCCTCTTTCTGGGGCCGGCACGAACGGGTACTCGTGACGAACTCGCTGTCCAAGGCGTACGGCCTGCCGGGGCTGCGGCTGGGGTGGATCGTCGCGCCCCCGGCGCTCGTCGAGGATCTCTGGGGCCGCACCGACTATACCACGATCGCGCCCGCCTCGGTCTCGGACCGGCTCGCCTGTCTCGCGCTGGAGCCGGCGACCCGAGCCCGCATCGGCGAGCGCACCCGCGGCATCGTGCGGAAGAACCTGGGCGTCCTGCGCGAGTGGATGGATGCGCAGGCCGGCCGCTTCCGCTATCGGCCCCCCGACGCCGGAGCGATCTGCTACGCGCACTACGACGCCCCCGTCGGGTCGAGCGACTTCGCCGAGACGCTCCGAACGGAGAAGTCGGTGCTCGTCGTGCCCGGAGACCACTTCGGGATGGACCGCTACCTCCGGCTCGGCTTCGGGAATCCGGAGGACGAGCTCCTCGAGGGGCTCGACCGGATCCGGGCGGCCTTCGACGCGGTGGGCCGGGACGAGTGACGACCCGAGCCTGCGGGCCGATCACTCCGCCCGTAACGCCTCCCGAGGGTCGATCCGCACCGCCCTTCGAGCGGGAATCCACGCCGCCAGCGTCGCGATCGCACCCAGGAGGCCGGCGGCGGCCAAGAGGCTCGCGGGGTCCCAGCTCCGCACGCCGAACAGGAGCCCGGAAAGCGCGCGGCCGGCCGCGATCGCCCCGACCGAGCCCAGGACGAGTCCGAGCACGACGAGGCGCGTGGACTGACCCATCACCATGCGCATCAGGTCCCGCCCGCTGGCGCCGAGCGCCGCGCGGATGCCGAGCTCGCGGGTCCGCCGCTCGACCGTGTAGCTGAGCACGCCGTAGATGCCCGCTGCCGCAACGAGCAGCGCGACCAGCGCGAAGGTCAGGCCCAGCACGGACGCGGCGCGCGGACGGGCGACGGACTCGGCCATCACGCCGTCGAGGAGCCGCAGGTCCGCGGCCGGGACGTCGGCATCGACCGAGGCGACGGCGTCCCGCAGTTCGACGAGGAGCGAAGCCGCATCGCCTGTGGAGCGGACCAGATACGACATCCGACGGCGGGGGAGCTGCGAGAACGGGAGGTAGAAGATGGGCTCGACCGCACCGTCGTAACCGTCGTCGAGCACGTCGCCGACGACCGCGACCACCCGCAGCTCGACCGGAGAGGACCAGCCGAGCGTGAGCGTCGATCCGACGACGTCGCCCGCCGGCCAGTACGTCTCGGCCATGCGCCGGTTGACCACGGCGGGCACCTCCTCGCCCTCGGTCCACGGCTCCGGGAGCCGTCCCTCGAGCACCGGGATCGACAGCGTCGGGAAGTACTCGGGCGTCACGACGTGGTACTCGGCACGCGGCGGCCGTTCGGGGTCGCCCGTGCGGCCCTCCAGGGAGAAAGTCGTGAACATGTTCTCCGTGGTGAACATCAGGTCGGAGGCCAGCGCCACCGTTCCCGCCTCCGGAAGCGCTCCCACCGCGGCCAGCAGCTCGCGGTGGTAGCGCACGACGTCGTCCGGATCGGGGTAGGTCGACGCCGGCGGCGACGCGGTGACCATCGCGACCCCGGTGGCGTCGAAGCCCGGCGGAACCCGTACGAGCTCCGAGAAGGAGCGCGCGAGGAGCGCGGCGACCACGAGGAGGGCGGTAGCGAGCCCGACCTGCCCCACGACCAGCACGTTGCGGACGGGGTCGGAGCGGCCACTGCCCCCGCGGCCCGCCTCACCGAGCACGGGTCCTGCATCGTCGTCCGCCGCCGACCGGGCCAACGGCAAGCCGAAGAGGAGACCCACGCCGAGCGCGAGCACCGTCGCCACCCCGATGACGCGGAAGTCGACCGACACCGAGACGAGCCCGGAGAAGAACCGGACCTGGATCGCCCGCAGTGCGTCGCTGCCGGCCCAAACGAGCGCCGTCCCCGTGAGCGCGCCCAGCAGAGCCAGTACGATGCTCTCCACCAGGACCTGACGGGCCAGACGCGTGCGGCCGGACCCGAGCGCGGCGCGCACGGCGAACTCTCGCCGACGCTCTTCGCCCCGGGCCAGGGTCAGGTTGGCGACGTTCGCGCAGACGATGAGGAGGACCGCGGCGCCCGCGACGAGGAGCATGACGAGCACGGGACGCGCCTCGCCCATGAGGTAGTCGTCCAACGTACGCACGAGGGCCGTACGGCCTCCGTTCGTCTCGGGATGCTCTTCCGCGAGCCGCGCGGCGATCGCTTCCACCTCCGCCCGAGCCTGCTCGAGCGAGACGTCGGGACGCAGACGTGCCACGGCGCGCAGGTAGCGCGCACGATGGTTCGTGCTCTCCCCCTCCAGCAGCATGGGGCGCCACAGCTCCGTCGTCTGCCACGAAAGCGTCCGCT
>JANQME010000234.1 GCA_028280205.1 Longimicrobiales bacterium | reverse complement strand
CTAGGAGCCTGTCCGAGTCATGGGGCGAGCCGCGTTGGGAGCGCCACGGCTCAAGGTCCTAGGCGGCGCGACGAGCGCGTAGCCGTGAGCTACTCCGAGGAGCGCCAACGACGGAGATGGAGCCGTGCCGCCCCAACCCGAAGGGCACGAGGGGGACCACCCTTCGGGCGGTGCCCGCGGCGTCAGACCACGTCATAGCTCCTCCCCGATGCTACGGCATCGCATTCGTCGCTCTTCCTCGTCTGACTCTCACAAGACCGGGGCACCCGCGCGCGCAGCGCGTGGGTCGCGCGGCCGCACCCCATGACTCGGACAGGCTCCTAGATGAGCGTCCGCAGACCCCAGCGGTACACGAACGTCATGAGCATCGCGAATGCCGCCGCACACGCCATTCCCCCGATGCTCAGGGCGAGTGGGTCGAAGAGATGGAAGATGCCGACCCCGAGCATCCCTCCGATCACCGCCGCAAAGGCCCCGAGCACGGCGATGAGCGTCGCGTGGCCGGGCTGCTCCTCGGGCCGGCTGATCACCGCCCGCATGAACAGGCCGATGCCGGCTCCCATGAGGATCCAGATTGCGATACCGATCCAGTTCTGCATGGTCCGTCTGGTCGTCGAGGGAGGGAAGGGCCGCGAAACGTTGAAAGCGGATCCGTGGCGCAGAAGGAGTAGTTTAGAAGATCCGTGACGGGTGAACCAGTCCGGACCGCGTTTTGGTCGTGGGTCACTCGATTCGCCGTTTGACGCCGCCCGAGCCCTCGTGTTCATTGCTGTCCATGGCCGACGAGATCATCGATCTGACCCGCTACCTCAAGCGCGAGCCCGCGGCCGAGCTGCCGCGCGGGTCGATGACGCTCTGGGGTGCAGAGGGAGAGCGGTCGCGTTTCGCCCTGCCCCTCTGGCGCATCATTCATCTGGCACAGGGTGAGCGGGGCCTCATCCTGTACGCGCCGGTCGGCCGACCTCGAGCGGCTGCGCCCTTTGTCGTGCTCGACCTGGGCTCGGATCCGGCCCGCCTCGATCTGGACGACGTGCTGCTTCCACGCTTCGGTCCGGACGAGGGGCCGTCGTTGGTGGACCTGGGTCGGGACGGGCTCGCGGTCTTCCTGGGTGCCCGGGCCGGATCGGTCTGGACGCTCTGGGTCGACGGGATCGCCGAGCGTGAGGGGATGCTCACATCGACGGTTCGGGAAGACGTCCTCTTCCTCGCGGGTGAATGTGCGGGCCTGCTCTTCCTTCGCGACCTTGCGGACGAGGCGGAGCTGGACGAACCCTGAGGAAGCGCAGAGCTTCCTCAACCTGACGATCAGCCCTGCTGCTCGCCCATGCGGCGCTTCAGTTCCGCGAGCGCGGCGTCCACGTCCAGCTCCCTCGCGGGTGGGGCGTCGTCGAGATCGACGTGATACTCGGAGTCGCCGTCCAGATCGAGGTCATCGACGGCCCGCGCGGCCGCGCTTCGGGCTTCGGTCCCCTCGATCTTCTCCGCCATGCGGTCGAGCGCGTCGAAGAGGTCTTCGGCTTCGGTGATCGTGTCGCGCGCTCCGGAGCGACCGGTGGTCGCGGTGAGCGCGTCGCGCTTCTCCTTCGCCTCCTCGAAGCGCGCGTACATCTCATCCACGGTGCGGCTGCGGAATGACAGCTCCTCGGCGAGGGCCTCCTCCTTCTTCCGGAGCACGGCGAGGTGGCGCTCGGCTTTCGTGGCGAACTCCACCGCCAGGCGCACGGTCTCTCTGTCGTCGATCTCCTGCGCCATCTCCTCGCGACGGCGGGCGGTCACGACATCCTTCTCGAGCCGCGCGATCTGTTCGCGGGTCTTCTGAAGCTGGTCCTCGACGCCCGCGACGGCCGCCTTCTCGGACACGATCTCGTTGCGCATCCCGACGAGGAGCTTGTCGGCGGCGTCCGAGACGTTCTCGCGGCTCAACTCCTTGTTGAAGTTGTCCAGCGCTTCCCTGAACGCGGCTCGGAGCTCGTCGAACATCGCGGCACCTCGCGAAGGCGACGGGCGGAGCCTCCGAGAGACCCCGCCCGTGCGGTGGATCGTCCTCTCACTCTCTACGAAGAGAGTGGCGACGAAGCTTCAGTTCAGGAAGGGCTCGATCCGCTGGGCGAACGAGTTGCGGGCGCGGTGGAGGCGGCTCTTGACCGTCCCGAGGTTCACCCCCGTGATCTCGGAAATCTCCTCGTAGCTCTTCCCTTCCAGCTCCCGCAGTCGGAAGACCAGTTGGTGGTGCTCCGGCAGCGTGCGTACCGTGTCCTCGACGAGCCGTCGCAGGTAGCGCTTCCGGTACAGGTCGTCCGGCTTCGTGGAGGAGTCCTCGAACTGGATCGGACGGTGATCGTCGTCCCAGTTGTTCGTCAGCTTCTGGAAGAGGACGAGCGGGCTGCGCGACCGGTTCCTGAGCTCGTTCTTCGAGAGGTTCCCGGCGATCGTGTAGATCCACGTCGAGAACTTCTTCGACGTATCGAAGCGGTGCAGATGTCGCGTAACCCGGATGAACGCTTCCTGAACAAGATCCTGCGCGCGGTCCGGGTCCCCCGTCTTTCGCGTGATGAAGTGCACGAGGCGGTCACGGTAACGGTCGTACAAGCTCTGGAACGCCCGCGGCCGACCCTCCAGATGGGCCGTGACCAACTCCTCGTCGGTAAGCTCTTCGAGCGGGCGCTGGTCGGGGGGGGAGCCCGCGCGGTCCCTGTTCGAACTGATCATAAGTTCAATCCCCATTTTCTGAGCCAAGCAACGGTCAGATCCTGATTTGCGTGACGCGTAAGGTAGTCGGTTCGCTCGACCTGTTCAAGTCATGTACAGGAGATATCGAATCGTTCGGTCTGCCATACCGTCTCCGTACGCTGATGCGTAGTTTTACGGGGTCGTGGCGAACGGACGCCGCTCCAAGCCGACCAGGGGTCCTCCTTCCGAAAATCCTGTGTACAGTGCTTGTTCAGGTTTTGGGACGCGGTCCTTCGACTCGAGTGCCTCCGCGGCGGCCCGGTCCATCTCGTCCGTGACCTCCGTCTCGATCCGCTCGAGTGTCTTTGCGGGAACGCCCCACTCCAACAACCAACGCTCGAAGAGCCCGATCGGGTCCCGCCGCCCCCATGCGGTGAAGAGCTCGGGCGGGAACGTCTCGCGAGCTTCGCGCTCGTCGTGCGTCGCGTGACCGCCCATCCGAAAGGTGTCCGCCACGATGATCGCCGGCCCGTCGCCGGCCCGACACCGCTCGACGGCGAGGTGCGTCGCGGCGTACACGTCGAGCACGTTGTTGCCGTCGCAGATCGATGGTTCGATCCCGTACATGGCGGGCCAGGCGTGCAGGTCTCCGATCCCGTGGTCGGCGGCTCGGGTGCCGAGCGCCACCTGGTTGTTCTGGATCACGAAGACGGCCGGGAGCCGCAGGACTGCCGCGAGGTTGAGGCCTTCGTGGGTGGCGGCGCACTTCGTGGCACCGTCGCCGATCCACGTCATCGCGACGCGGTCCTCGCCCCGGTTCCGGAACGAGAGCGCGACGCCCGCCACGACGGTCACGCTGGTCCCCATGTGGCTGATCGGCTGGATGATCCCGGTGTCGAGGTCGCCGACGTGCAGGTCCCGGCCGCCGCTCGGTGAGTCCGCAGTCGCGAGGTAGCCGCGGAACATGTCTGCGAGCGGCATGCCCATCATGTGGAGAGCACCCGCGTTGCGGATCATGGGGGAGACGACGTCGCGATCCGGATCGAGCGCTCGCACGTTGCCGACGGTCACCGCTTCTTCCCCGGTACCCAACCACGCCTTTGAGATCACGCCCGTGCGGACCCAGCGTTTGAGCCCGATGTCGTGCAGGCGTGTGCGCAGGAGGTCGCGGTAGAGCGACAGGAAGTCCGACTCGTCGAGCGTGGAGACCACGTGTGCCCGTGCCGGCCGGCGGCCGACCGTCTCGCCGAAGGCGTGCACGAGGCCCGGATCGGGTTCCCAGGTCACGTACTCCGGCGGATCGAAGGCTGGATATCGCTTCATGCGACGGAAGGTACGAGCGGCCGGGGGGACTCGGCGAGGTGTGTGAGAGGCAAGCAGAGACGGGGGAGGCGAAGGGACTCGATGGCACGAAGAACCAGCCCCCCCAGGGTGGGCCAACGAGTGCACCTCCACACTCCCCCGTCCCGGGGCAGCCGAGGATAATGGACTATATACCGACGGCGCACGGGGGTCATTCTCATATTGGTACGTTGGGCAAATTTGCCGTTTTGGCACCACTTCGACGCTCTTCCGTGGCACGGACTCCGGCGTTGCCCCGCCTCGGTCGGCGGTGGAGATTAGGCCGTTCCGCTCTGCCCCGAATCGAAGGCCCGCGTGACGCAGCCCGCTTCATCGGCACCGGAGGAGCCCGGACCCCGCAGGGTCAGGGCCGAGGTCGCCCTCCGGCTCCTCGAGGTCATGAGGGACATGGACCTCCCGCCGGAGATGCTCGAGGAGGAGGATCCCACGCGGACGATGCCGCGTCGCTTCGGGCTCAGCGACGTGGTGGAGCGACAGATCCGCCAGTTTCGCGAGGACGCGCGGCGGGGCGTTCGACTTTCCGACGACGATGTGCAGGGGCTCTTCCGTCTGGTGATCCGACGCCCCGACTCCGCCCAGGTCTTTCACCGTGTGGGCCGGCTGCTGGGTGGAGGAGAACGCCCTTCGCGGTGGGTGCGCCTGCTGCCAGCGGGACTCGGCTACCGCGTCGCCCGTGCGCGGACCCGCTGGATGCTCCGTCGACTCTTCGGCCGTCCGATCGGGGGCTTCGCGCGGCCTCCGTTCACGATCGAGGGGCGATCGCTGATTTTCGTCGAAGCCGATCCCGGTGGGGACGCCTGCCACCTTCTCTCGGGCTTCGCCGAGGAAGTTCTGGAGCAGACGCTGGGCGGCTCCGCCGAGGTGCTCCACACCCTGTGCCAGGGCAGGGGCGACGATCGGTGTCGCTGGGAGGGAGAGATGGTGCAGGAGGCGGCGACCGTGGCCCCCGGGGTCGACGCTCGGGGCTCGGACTCAGTGGACGAGGACGCGGTGGACCCGGAAGATGCAGAGGTCGTGGACCACGGTCCGTCCGGACCTCCGGGCTGACCGGACCGCGTCGTCCGCCCGTACGCCCGCCTGGAGCCAGATCGCCGGCTCCTCGTCCCTCCGCATCGCGGCCTCGACGACCTCGGGCGCATCCGGAGAAGGACGAAAGACCAGGACCAGGTCGATCTCCTCCTCCACGTCGTCGAGCGAGGCCCAGGATCGACGGCCGAGCAGGCGCTCGGCGTTCGGATTCACGGGGATGACGTCGTAGCCCTTTGCGGCCAGATAGGAGGGGATGCGCCGGGCGGGCTTCTCGAGGTGTCGGGAGAGGCCTACGACCGCGATATGCTGCACGCGCTCGAGGAGCGTCGTCAGCTCCACCGGCGACGGATTGGCACGGTCCGACGACGCGTCGAGAAGGCGTCGCAGCTCACGATTCCTGTCCACAGCCCGCGAGCATACCGGCGCGTTCCGCCCTGCCGCAACCTCCCGACCCGCGTTGCCGCTACCGGTACACGGTGCGACAATTCGGCCCCCTCGCTCCCCTGGACCAGGCGTCCCATGGACCCCCTCGTCGTCGCACTTCTGACCCTCGTCGTCGGAGCGGCCATCGGCTTCGTGGTCGGACGGGGCGCCGGACGCCGCGAAGGAGCCGAATCGGAACGCCTGCAGGGCATCGAGGAAGGACGCGCCAAGGGGCTCCAGGAGGGGACGCGCGTCGGGGTCGAGCAGGGCCGTACGGCTGCTGCCGAGGAGGGGCGTAGCGCGCACGAGGAGGCGATCCGTTCCGTCGTCGACGCCGTGAAGCGGGGTCGGGTGCCCGAGGATCTGGAGCCCGGAAGCCCTGAAGCGCGGCTCCACGAAGCTCTCGCCCAGGGATGGGCGCCCAGGGAAGTCGAGCGTGAGGCGGCGATGCGCGAGGCCGTCTCCCGCGTGAGCGCCTACCTCACTCGTGCGGTGCGTGGCCCGCTCGAGGAAGCAGCGGAGTCCGCAGACGCCGACGAACTGCGTGAGCGGATCGGACGGGCCGTCGGAGCGCTCGAGGACCTCGACTTCTTCATCGAGGAGATCGAGGAGCACCGGGAAGGTCAGGACCTGGCTCGACTGGCGCAGACCGTCTCGCGCGAGTTCGCGGCGGACCACCAGATCGGCGTCCGGCTGCTCCTGGGGAGCCCCGGAGTGCACGCTGCCGTCAACGGCCCTGCGCTCCTCGACGCACTCTACCTGGTGCTGCACAACGCCACCCGCTTCGGAGACGGAGGCACGATCGACCTCACGGTCGGCGAGGAAGGAGGGCGTGCCCACCTCATCGTGCGGGACCGCGGACCGGGCTTCTCGGAGGAGGCCTTCTCCCGGGCGTTCGACCCCTTCTACTCGACCTCGGAGGAGGGACTCGGCCTGGGGCTGCCCCACGTTCGCAAGGTGGTGGAACGCATGGGCGGACGCATCGAGCTGCGCAACGTCCCGGACGGGGGCGCCGAAGTGGAGCTCTCCTTCCCGCAGGCGTAGCCGGTCAGGCGCCTCCGGCCGGGCGTGAGCCGGCCCCGGCGGAACGAGGCTCATCCGCCCGTCTCGTGTGTCGGGTCGTGACGCCCACACCGGCCACGCCGGCTACGACCAGCGCGATCCCCAACCACCCGAGCGGCCCGAGCCCCTGGGCGAGAAGCACGGTCGCGAGCACACCGGCCACGACCGGTTCCACCGCGGTCCCGATCGAGGCCCGACTGGCGTCGACGCGGCTCAGCGCGTCGAAGAAGAGGAAGTGGGCCACCGCGATGGTGAGGAGCGAGAAGGCGAGCAGGAGACCCCACGCCGGTGCCGTGGCTGGCCAGACGACCGGGCCGCTCAGCGCCGGGACGGCGACGGCGAGGAAGAGGACGGAGCCCGCCGTGCTGTAGACGACCGTAGCGAGAGAGCCGTAGCGGGGTGCGGCGAAACGCCCGAAGAGCGTATACGCACCGTAGCTCACGCCGGCGAGCAGCCCCCAGCCGAGTCCCGACGATCCGAAGGTGGCCGTCACCTCGTCGGCGCCGAGCACCGTGAGCCCCACGCCCGCGAGTGTCACGACGAGGAGCGCGACCCTCGTCGTGACACTCGCCGA
>JANQME010000203.1 GCA_028280205.1 Longimicrobiales bacterium | reverse complement strand
CATCTTCGCGGCGGCCGGCGTGCTCCTCGGCGTGGCCGTCGTGAACATCACCAACCTCCTGACGGCCCGCGGCATCACCCGCCTGCGCGAGCTGGCTGTTCGGCGCGCACTCGGCGCTCCGGGTGGCCGACTCGCTCGGGCGCTGTTGATCGAGAGCGCCTGGCTCGTCGGGTTTGGCGGACTGGCGGGCGTCGTGCTGGCGTATCTGCTCGTCCCTCTTCTCGTCGGTCTCTTGCCGGCGGCGATTCCGCGGGTCGACGGCATCGGAGTCACGCCCGTCGTGCTCGCCTTCGCCCTCGGGATCACCGCGGCTACGGCGCTGGCGGTGGGAATCGTGCCCGCGCTGCTCGCGGCTCGTGTCTACCCTGAACGGGTGCTGCGTGCCGGCGGGCGTGGCCACACTCGGTCGGGAGGTCTCACCCGCCTGCGCTCCGGGCTGGTCGTGCTCGAGGTCGCGCTCTCGGTCACCCTCCTCATCGGGTCCTCGCTCCTCGCGACCAGCTTCGGACGACTGTGGGCGAGCGAGCGCGGGTTCGATGCCGGCGGCCTGGTCGCGCTCCGGATCGTCCCCGACCGGGAGGCGCACAGGACCCGCACCGAGAGATCGACTTTTCTGGGCGACCTCGATCGGGCCCTCGACGCCCTCCCGGGCGCGCGAGCGTCCGCAGTGAACTCCCCGCCCCTCTCGGGGCTGAACAGCTCCAACGACGTGTGGGTCGAGCACCCGACCGGAGAGGCGTCCACCGGACTCCTCGCACACATCTCCGTCACCCGGCCGGACTACCTCGCCGTCCTCGGCGTGCCCGTCGTCCGCGGCCGCGGATTCGTGCCGGACGACGAGGGGGACACCGAGCCCGTCGCGCTCGTGAACGAGACCCTGGCGCGGGCCGCCTGGCCCGACTCGAATCCGGTCGGAGCGCGTTTGCGCACGCTGGACGACTCCACGCTGGTGCGGACGGTCGTCGGAGTCGTGGCGGACGTCCGGCATCGTTCGCTCGGCACACCCGTCGGTCCGAAGGTCTACCTGCCCGCCGCACAGTCCCGTCGGTCGACGCACGAGTGGCTGATCCGGACGGATGGTGACCTGGCGGAGACCGTGGCGGCCGCCCGCGAGGTGCTCGGCACACTCTCCCCGGGCACGCCGCTCACGAGAGTCCTCGTGCTCGAAGAGGCGATCGAACGCTCGGTTGCCGTGCCACGCATCCGTGCGCTGTTCGTGGGTGCGCTCGCGCTCCCCGCCGTGGCGCTCAGCCTGCTGGGGATCTACGGAGTTCTCGCCTTTTCCGTGGCAGAGCGCAGTCGCGAGATCGGCGTGCGCCTCGCCCTCGGTGCCTCGGGTGGACGGGTCGTCCGTGAGTTCACGTCCTCCGGAGTGCGGCTCACTGCCGCGGGGATGGCGGCAGGGCTCGGGACCGCCCTGGCGCTCTCCGGCCTCCTCGAGGCATTTCTCTTCGACGTCCGTGCAGTGGACCCGTTCGTCTACTCCCTGGTTTCGGGAGTGGTGCTCGTGATCGGGGCCCTGTCGGCCTGGCTACCCGCGCGCCGGGCGGCTTCCATCGATCCGGCATCGTCGCTCCAGGCGGAGTAGGGGTTCGCTCGAGCGGGTTGCGGGGGCTGGTCCGGAGCCCTGCCGGCCTCCGATCAGCTCAGGAGATCGGTCGTTCCTTCGGTACGAGCCGCACGGACCAGAGTCCCGAGTTCGTGTCGCTGAAGAAGACGTGTCCCTTGTACGGCTGCGCCCCCCACACCATGGTCGCGTTCGGCGTGTAGCCGGCCGGTGACGCGGACTTGAAGACGGCGATCTCGCGGCCCTGGGTGTAGAGGTTGCCCATGAGCTCGCCGCTCACGTCGACGACGCGCAGCCCCCCTTCGTAGTACGCCTGGTAGAGCTTGTCGTCCTCGACCCACATGTTGTGGGTCCCGAACTCGGGCACCTCGTAGCGGGCCACCATCTCGGGACTCTCCGGGTCGGTGAAGTCGAAGATCTGGATGTAGCCGCGCGTCACGAGCGGGATGCCGCCGGTGCCCGTGTCGGGATCGTACTGATCGGCGTACGAGCCCATCGACCGCGGATAGCCTGCCCAGGCGAGGCCCTGCCGGTTCATGATCTCGTCGCCGAGGAAGAGGTACGTCTTCCCGGTCGACTCCTGGAAGTACGGGAAGGCTGCGTGCGTCGCGCCCGACGGAGTCGGGAAGGCGGTCACGAAGACCGGGTTCTCGGGGGAGCCGCCCCAGCCGCCGTTGCCTACGTCGACAACGACGACGCCTGTGCCCCACTCCGACGAGTAGGCGAGCCCGTCGTGCACCCAGACGTCGTGGACGCGGCTGTCCGGATGGTTGTACTCCGAGACGTAGCGCGGCGCGTAGATGTCGGTGACGTCGATGATGACGTACTTGTCGCCGTCGGAGAGCGCGTACAGGTAGTCGTCGGTAGCGAACATGTTGTGCACGCCGCCCGTGATTCCGTCCTCGTAGACGGAGGCGACCTGCGGCGCCGACGGGTCCGACAGGTCGACAAGGACGAGACCGTTGCGCCGGTTCGTCGCGCCCTCGCGCGAGAGTACGGCGTACCGCCCGTCGGGCGAGGCCTTCACGTCGTTGACCGTACGGGCGTCGACCTGGATGGAGTCGATCTTCGCGATCGCGTCGGGGTTCGTGACGTCGTAGAAGAAGGCGAAGCCGCCCGAGACCTTCGAGCCGGTGATCACGTAGTCGCGTCCGTCCACGCCCTCGAACGCCCACAGGTCGGTGGTGCGGTACCAGTCCTCGAGTCCGTGCCCGACGATCTCGAGCTCCTGGACCACGTCACGCGGGAGGGCCCGGTACGCGTGCCGGGCCGGGACCGGACCGGCCGGCGCCACGATCGTGTG
>JANQME010000189.1 GCA_028280205.1 Longimicrobiales bacterium | reverse complement strand
TTCGGGTAGTCGTGCACGAAGAGCGGGAGGTCGCGTCCTTCCATGAGCTTCGCTTCGTCCGCAGCGCCGAGATCGCGGCCCCACTCCACATCCGAGTCCCGCTCCTGCAGGAAGTCGACCGCCTCCGTGTAGCTCATGCGCGGGAAGGGCGTTCGGATCGCCTCCAGGGGCGCGGTGTCGCGCTCCAGCACCTTGAGTTCCTCGGAGCAGCGCTCGAGAGCGCGCTCGACGAGGTACGCGACGAACTCCTCCTGGAGCGTCATGTTGTCGTTCGAGTCGGCGAAGGCCACCTCCGGCTCGACCATCCAGAACTCGGTGAGGTGTCGCCTCGTCTTCGACTTCTCGGCCCGAAAGGTGGGTCCGAAGCAGTAGACGCGCCGAAACGCCGGGCACGCCGCCTCGACGTAGAGCTGACCGGTCTGGGCCATGTACGCCGGATCGCCGAAGTAGTCGGTTTGGAAAAGCGTCCCGGCGTGCTCACCGATCGCGCCCGTGAGGATCGGCGTGTCGATGCGCACGAAGTCCCGCTCGTAGAAGAAGTCGTGGATCGACTGCTCGACCTCGGCCCGGACGCGGAGGCCGGCGCGCTGCAGCGTCGAGCGCAGCCAGAGGTGGCGGTGGTCGAGGAGGAAGTCGACCCCGTGCTCCTTCGGCTGGATCGGGTATTCTTCCGCGGGGCTCACCAGCGCGACGTCCGTGACCCCCAGCTCGTATCCGCCCGGCGCCCGGTCGTCCTCCTTCACCTCGCCAGTCAGCGAGACGAGCGACTCCTGCGAAAGCGACTGCTGGAGCTCCCAGATCGCCTCGTCGACCCGGCTCTTCACGAGCACGCCCTGCAGCACACCCGTCCCGTCGCGTACCACGGTGAAGGCGACCTTGCCGTGCCCGCGGGTCGCCTCGACCCAACCGCACACGGTGACCTGTTCGCCGACGTGCTCGCCGAGCTCCCTGATTTCGACCATCGATCCACTTCGTCCGAGGGGCAGCGGGTCCGCGGCCGCCCGCGGGATCCGGCAGGAGAATGCACAGAAGCGGCGCGGAGGGGAACCGCGGAAGGCCCGGCCGCAGGGGCGGGCGTCTACCCCACTCCGTAGAGGGCCAGCCGGTCGCGGTAGCGCGCGCTCAGATGAGCTCGAATGCGCGCATGTTCGGGCCGTTCGAGCTCCGGATCCCGCGTCACGAGCGCCCGCGCATCGCGCTGTGCGACGATCAGCAGGTCGTCGTCCACCATGAGGTCGGCGAAGCGGAGCATGGCGTCCTTGCCGTGCTGCCGGCTCCCGAAGAGGTCACCCTGACCCCGGATGCGCAGGTCCGCGGCCGCGATCTCGAAGCCGTCCGTGGTCGAGCGGAAGACCTCCAGCCGCTCGCGGGCATCCTCTCCGGGGTCTGCGACGAGGATGCAGTGGCCCGCCGCCCTCCCCCGCCCTACACGCCCGCGGAGCTGATGCAGCTGGGAGAGGCCGAAGCGCTCGGCGTGCTCGATCACCATCACGGTGGCGTTGGGGACGTCGATGCCGACCTCGATCACCGTGGTCGCGACCAGCACGTCGATCGCGCCGGCGGCGAACGCGCGCATCACCCGGTCCTTCTCCTCGCCGGCGAGTTGCCCGTGGAGGAGCCCGACGCGCACATCGGCCAGAGGACCGGCGCGCAGCCGTTCGTACTCCTGCTTCGCAGAGAGGAGGTCGATCTTCTCGGACTCGTCGACGAGCGGGTAGACGACGTACGCTTGCCGGCCCTCGCGCACCTGCTCGCGGATGAAGGCGTGGACGGCCTCGCGGGCGTCCGGATCCCGGACGGCCGTGACGACCGGAGTACGACCCGGCGGCATCTCGTCGAGCACGCTGATGTCGAGATCACCGTAGAGCGCCATCGCCAGCGAGCGCGGGATCGGCGTGGCCGACATGACGAGAACGTCCGGTCGGGCGTCGTCCCGCTCCAGGAGCGCCATGCGCTGCTTCACGCCGAAGCGGTGCTGCTCGTCGACCACCACGAGTCCGAGCGCATCGTACTCGACACCCTCCTGGATGAGCGCGTGCGTGCCGACCACGATCGGAGCGGATCCGCTCGCGAGGGCCTCCAAGGCTTCGCGCCGCTCGCGCGCCCCGAGCCGACCCGTGAGGAGGCGCACGTCGACGTCGATCGGCTCGACCAGCTCCCGGATGCCGCGGGCGTGCTGCTCGGCCAGGATCTCGGTCGGCGCCATGAGTGCGGCCTGACGCCCACCCTCGACGGCGAGCAGCATGGCGAAGACCGCGACGGCCGTCTTCCCCGACCCCACGTCTCCCTGGAGCATGCGGTTCATCCGCCGCTCGGACTGCATGTCGGAGTAGATCTCGCGCAACGCCCGCGCCTGCGCCCCGGTCAGCTCGAACGGCAGCGCCTCGTGGAGCGGCCGCACGAGCTCGTTCGTGCGCTCGTGCGCGATACCCGGCTCCATCTCGGTCGCATGGCGTCGGGCCCGGGCCTGCACGAGCTGGAGGAAGAGGAGCTCGTCGAAGGCGAGGCGCCGTCGCCCCCGCTCCGGGTCGCGGATGTCCGCCGGACGGTGCAGGAGGGTGAGCGCCTCACCCAGACCGGGGAGGTCGAGCCGTGCCCGCACCTCGTCGGACAGGTACTCGTCATCGTCGGCCCACCCGAGGAGCGCGTCGAGGTTCTTCTCGAAGATCCCGCGCAAGACCCACTGCGGAAGCTCCTCGGTGGCCGGGTACGTCACGAAGACGAGCCCCGGTTCGGCCCGGTCGATCCCGGCCTGCTCGGCAGGCCCGGCCGACGAGGCGCGCTCGAGCACCGTGAACTCCCTCGGCTGGATCTGGCGGCCGTGGAAGAACCGGACCTTCCCGGTCACGAGCAGGACGTCGCCCTTGCGCAGCTTGCGGTCGAGCCACGGCTGACCCGGCCACGCGACCGTGATGATTCCGCTGTCGTCCTCGAGCACCGCCTGAAAGATCCGGAGACCGCGGCGGGTCGGGATCACGCCCTTGCTGCGAACGCGTCCGATGGCGCTCCCGTCCATACCCACCTCGAGGCGCCCGATGGGCTCGACGGTCGACGCGTCGTCGTAGCGACGGGGGAGGTGGTACAGCAGGTCGCGAGCGGTCGTGATGCCCAGCTTGGGGAAGGCCTCGGCGCGCTTCGGGCCCACCCCCTTGAGGAACTGAACGGGTCGGTCGAGCTGCGAGTAGCTCACCGCCCGAAGACGGCGTCGACGAAGGCGTCCACGTCGAACGTCTCGAGGTCTTCCAGCCCTTCGCCGGTGCCGACGAGCTTCACCGGAACCCCGAACTCCTCGCGCAGCGCCACGACGATGCCTCCACGTGCCGAGGAGTCCATCTTGGCCAGCACGATACCGCTCAGCTCCACGGTCTTGCTGAAGGCCTCCACCTGACGCACCGCGTTCTGCCCCACGGTCGCGTCGAGGACCATGAGCGTCTCGTGAGGCGCCCCCTCGATGCGCCGCCGCACCACGCGATCAATTTTCCGGAGCTCCTCCATGAGCCCCCGGTTCGTGTGCAGACGGCCTGCCGTATCGACGAGCACGACATCCGTGCCGCGCGCCTCGGCGGCCTCGAGCGCGTCCCACGCCACCGCCGCCGGATCTCCGCCCTGCTGCCCGCGCAGGAAGTCGGCGCCGATCCGCTCCGCCCACGTCTCGAGCTGCGCCACGGCGCCGGCCCGGAAGGTGTCGGCGGCCGCCACCATGACCGAGTTGCCCTCGCGGACGAGGAGGTGGGCGAGCTTGGCGACCGACGTCGTCTTGCCCACCCCGTTCACCCCGACCACGAGATACACCGTGGGCCCCGACTCCGCGGCAGCCAGCTCGATCCGCTCGTCCACACGGAGGATCTCGGCGATCTCGGTGCGCAGGGTGTCGGCGAGGGCGTCCGAGCCGCGCGCCTTCCCCCGCCGGAGCGCCTCCTCCGCCCGGTCGGTGAGCCGCATCGTGGCGGGTACGCCGAAGTCTGCCGCGAGAAGACGCTCCTCGAGCTCCTCCAGCGACGCGCCGTCGATCCCCCCGGCCACCACGCGCACGTCGGTGAGCGCGAGGTCGACCACGCGTTTCCAAAGACCCTTCTTCCGTTCCGGCTTCTTCTTGAGCAGACGGGCCATGAGGTGGAGTTTGGCGTTCCTAGCGGAGGTCTTCACAGGTATGGTGCCCTGCGCGCAGGGGTCTCGCGAGACCCGGAGTAGGAACGACGACGAGGCGTAGCAGGGCGGGCACCGCGGCCGAAGGCCGTGGTCCGAGGAGGAGAGACGACCTCCGGGGCCGCGACCCCCCTGCGCCCTCCACCAAGTTGGAGATCTTCGGCCTGTCCGTGGGTTGCGGTGGCACGGCCTGACCCACTCGCTCCGCGAGCGGGTGCCCCCCGTCGTTGGAGCTCCTCGACGTAGCTACGGCTATGCCGTCGTCGCTCCGCCTCGGATCTGAGGCCGTGGCAGCCGCAACGCAGGGCATCATAACTGTGAAGACCTCCGCTAGCGGAGGCCACTCCGGCGGCGGACGATCCACTCGCCGCACAGGAGCGCGATGATCAGAAGGTAGGGCAGCGGCGAGGTGCGGAGCGGGCGCCCGGCCGCCTCGACCGGTACCGCATCCGCGCCCCCGAGTGCCGCGAAGTCGGTCGTGACGGGCGGGGGAATCATGTCGGGCGTCGAGCGGACGACGTCGAAGCGGCCCGAGCCGACGGTATCGCCCTCCTCGTCCAGAACGGCGTACGGCCAGGTGCCCGGCGCGAGCGCGGGGAGGGACGCCGGCGCACCCGCGGTCAGCAGGGTGTCGAGCGCCGGCTCGGACCCGACGACGACCCGGTAGGCGGTCGAATCGCCGGGAGGCATCGACCACGCAATCGCCTGCCCTGCGGGGAAGACCCACGATGCGGGACGGGGATCGGCTGCGGCGGCCCGCTCGCCCCCCAGCAGCCAACCCGCAAGGCCTGAGAAGAGGCTGCGGTACGCGCCCCGGCCTTCGTCGCGGGCGGCCCATCGCCACCACCCGGTCGCCAGCCCGACGACGAGCCGCCCGCTCGGGTCGTCCACGAGGCGGAACGCACCCTGCGGCGCGCCGGCTCCCCGGAGCTGAAGCTGAAGCACCGGCCGCGGATCGGGCGGGTCGGCCACCATCACGCTGGTCACCGGTGGGAGCTCCTGCAGCTCGACGCCGGCGAGCGCCCCGGCGACCGGCGACGTGGGCACATCCGGGGAGGCGTACCACTCGCCCGGTCTCGCGGCCGCGACCTCCAGACCCAGGGCACGGGCGCCCACCGGATCGGACGGCAGCATGAGGCGCCTTCCCGGACGCGCCGCCAACGTCGCCGCCCACGCCTCGGACGAGGCACCGAGTCCGTGGAGCACGAGGAGCGCAGCCCCGGTCGCGGCCCTGCGCACGGTGGCCGAGTCGGCAGCGGGGCCTCGATCCGCTGCGACCCCGCCGCGCACGTACCGATCCGGCCCTGCACGCAGGTACGCCGAACCCGGCAGCCCGGTGACGTCCTCGAGCACGGGCAGGAGATGCCGGACCTCCCAGTCGGGTGCGAAGGAGACCAGAACCAGCCCGCCCTCCTCGAACCCGACCGTCGCGTACGCGACGGCGAAGTCGTCGGCCTCGAAGCCGTCGTCCGCGACCGCCGCCCCCGCTCCCGTCTCCACGGCTGCGAGCCGGGCGGTGTAGCGCATACGACCGCCCCCCTCCGCGGGGGGAAGCTCGACCTCCCTCGTGGCCCGCAGCCCAGCCGCAGGCGCGGGGAACCGGACCCGCGCGACCGGGCGCTCCTCCTCGAAGATCTCGACGTCGATCGAATCGCCGGGCGCGCCACCGTGCACCTCGACCTCCGCGAGGGGCCCGACGTCGGGACGCGGTACGTCCGCGACCTCGAAGCGGGAGATGCCCCGATTCCCGGTCGACGCCCCGAACGGCTCGAACGTCACCTCGAGCGGAAGGCTTCCAGCCGCTCCGCGCACGGCGACCGCATCCTCGAAGCGCATGTCGGAGAGGACGCGGACCCGGCGGACTCCGGCCTCCGCCGCGGCCTCGAGCGCGGGGAGCAGGCGCGTGGTCGGCACGTCCGGCACGGCGGAATCCCGGGCCTCGAAGCCCGTGCTTTCCGGCCCGTCACCCTCGCCGTCGTCGACGTCGAGGCGCTCTCCCCCGAAACGCACGATCCGCCAACCTTCGCCCTCGAGGGCCTCGGCCCGGGCCAGCGCGGACTCCCACGCAGAGGCACCGTCCGTGCCCCGCGCCACCATGCTCACCGAGGCGTCGAGCAGCGCCCAGCGCGCGGGCGCCACTCCGGCGCCGGGCGCCGGAATGCGTGGGTCGAAGAGAAGCAGGAGGACGAGCACGAGTGCGCTCGCCCGGACGACGGCCAGCGCGCGTGCCACCGGGACGCGCAGCTCGACCCGCAGGTAGACCCAGAACGCGTATGCGGTGACGAGCGAGGCGAAGAGCACGAAAACGAGGAGGCGCATCGGGGCGGGCGCGTCCGACTCGTCGGGGTGGTGCTAGAAACGGGGTGTCGCAGACCGGGGCACCCCGGCTACGACCCCCCGGCCGGCGACGTCGGCAACGGCTCCTGGGCCTGTTCGGCGCGGACAGGGAACGCGCGCACGGGTCCCGCCTTCGGAATCGTCTCG
>JANQME010000172.1 GCA_028280205.1 Longimicrobiales bacterium | reverse complement strand
CCCAGCACCGAGGAGGGACGACTGGCCGGGCCACCCCGCGTCGTGCGTGCAACCGAGACCGGGGTGCGCCCGACGGTGGGCGTGCGGCGTCCGGCCCCTTCGCGGGTGGGAGCACGCCGATTCACGGAGGCTGCCCCCGCAGGTCGCCCGCGGACCGACGCCGCCACGGCGGTGCGCGTCGGTGCGGCGACGGCGGATCCGGGCCGCCTCTGCGCCGTGCGTCCCGTGCGGTCGTATCCGGCCGGACTCTCCTTGTACCGTGCGTTTCCGGCGTAGTAGGGGGCCGCGCGAACGGTCGCCGGGTTCCAGCTCCGGTACCGGGGTGCGTACGCGTAGTAGTAGCCGCGCCCGAAGAAGCCCGCGTGGAAGCCGCCCCAGTGCCCGTTCCAGTACCCGGCCCAGGGGTCGTACGCCCAGTAGGGGCCCCAGGGTGCCCAGAACGGATCCGCCACGAACGCGTAGCGGAACGACGGGCCCCACCAGGATCCCGGCCACCAGCCGCCGTACCACCCGGAGTACCCGTACCACCCGAAGCGCGGGTAGTAGGTGGGCACGTACGCGGTCGTCACGACGCAGCCGTCGTACGACCAGTAGTAGTAGTCCCAGCAGCTCCCGTAGAACGCGGCGTCGGAGTAGACGCCGTAATCGTACGCCGCGTACGAGTACACAGGGTGGGCCGAGCCGAACGCGGCACCGGCGAAGACCGAGCCGCCGTCCCACGCCGGGCCGCCGACGCCGAAGGAGACCCCGGCGAAGAGCGGGCCACCGGTCGAGAATCCGAGTGAGAACGACGTCTGGGCGGGCGCCTCCGACACTCCGAAGCCCGTGACGGCTGCTGCGATCACGATCGCTCGACTCACTCTACTCACCGTATCCTCCTGCGCTGAGACCCGCCCCTGTGAAGGGCAGTGATCGTGCCAGGCATGTTATGAAAACGTAAAATATTCATTTTCATCATCTTACGATGATGTACTGAAGTATTGCATGAGACCATGCCTGTCCGCCGGGACGGACACCGGACACTCGAGTGGACACCCCCACCCGGGTCAGGCTCCGGTGGAGGCCGCCGCCTCGAGCACTCGATCCAGCTCGGACTCGGTGGTCGCAACGTTGGGCGACAGGCGCAGCGTGTTGAGTGAGCCCCCGAACGCCCGCATCTCGGCTCCGACCGAGTCGAGGAGCGACCGGGCCACGGCGGGCGCTTCCGCTCCCGCCACCTCGACCGCGACGATCATCGAGCGCAGCCCCGGAGCGAACGGGGAGCGCCAGCGGAGTCGGCCGTCCACCTCGACCCGCTCGCGTACGTGTCGCCAGAGCGCCTCGTACCGACGGGTCTTCTCCGCCTCGCCGATCGAGGCCTGGAAGGCGAGGGCGTCTCCCAACGCCACGACGGCGGGCCATGCGCGGGTCGAGTAATCCTCGTACTTGCGTGCCGTCCCTTCGAGTCGGGTGCCGGCGGTCTTGTGCCACATCCGGGGCAGGAGGGTCCGAGTCCCGGGGGACACCCAGAACAGCCCGAGCCCCTTGGGCGCCTGGAGCCACTTGTGCGGGCTCATCGCGTACGCGTCCACGCCCAGCGCCGGGAGGTCGAGCGGGATCATCCCCGCCGACTGGGCCCCGTCGACGAGGACGAATTCGACGCCCGCCGCCCGAGCGGCGTCCGCGATCCCGCGCACCGGGTGGTTAAGCCCGATCATGTTGTCGATGTGCGGGACGACCAGCACCCGGGTCTCGGGTCGTACGGCGTCCGCGTGGAGCGCCACCACCTCCTCGGGCGTGAGCTCGGCCGCGCGCATCACGGGGAAGTCGAAGCGGCGCACGGAGAAGCCGAGGCGCTGCTTCAGGACGTCCCACGCCACGGCCGCGCCCGCGTGGTTCAACGAGCTGAAGAGGACCTCGTCGCCGGGACGGAGCGGCAAGCCGTGGGCGAGGACGTTGAAGCCCTCCGTCGTGTTGTGCGTGATCGCGAGGTCGTCGACGTCGCAGCCCAGGAGATCGGCGGCCGAGCGGCGGACGTCCTCCGCGACCTCACGCCACACCGCGCCCCACACGTAGAGCGACGGGTACGACTCACACAGCTCCAGGTATCCGGCGTGTGCGCGGATCACCGGTTCGGGAACGGTGCCGATCGAGGCGTGGTTGAGGTAGACGAGGTCGTCCGAGAGCAGATAGTGCGAGCGCAGGCGACGGATCGCGTCCGGATCCCCGGCGTCGAACCGCGGGGCGAAGGAACCGTGCGGAAGCGACGCCTCGAGGCGTTCAGCCCGAGCGAGCAGGGGTGCCGCGGCCCCCGCTGCGGTGAGGGCGCGGAGAAAGCTGCGGCGGGTCGTCTGCGTACCGTTCATGCAAGCGCCTGTGGAATACCGACTTGATCCGGGCCGGAATTCGGTGAAGATTGAACGGGTCCAGCCGACGAAGCAATTGCCGTCGGCCGCGGCGCGGCCCTTTTTTCGGCCCGCCGGACGGACGATCCCCCTCGACCGCCCGTCGCGGAACGATCTCTCGACCGGCACCGTCGCGTCATGCGGACGCTGCGGCATGCCCGTCTCATCTGGGTGAATACGTGCCCGAATCCCACGAAGCAGAACACAACGGAGCCCCGCACGGCGGGACCGGCTCGCCGTCCGAGTCGAATCACGGCGACTCTCCGGCCGAGAGCTCGAACGATGCCCGCGGCTCGAGCGGGAACGGCTCGGGTGGCGGGAGCTCCGGAGGCGGAACCAGCTCCGGAGACGGAAACAACGCGAACAACCGGGGCAAGCGCGGTCGGAGACGCCGGCGGGGACGACGTCGCCGCGGCAAGGGGGGTGGAGGCAACCGCGGCGGCCCGAGCGAGGCCGAGCTCATGGAGGATCTGCCGGACGATCCCGACGAGCTCATGGAGATGTCTCGACCCCTGGGGCTCCTCGAGGTCCTCGGTTCGGGCTCGGGCTTCATCCGACGCCGGGAGTCCGGGTATGCGCCGGGAGACGACGACATCTACGTCCCGTCGCGGATCATCCAGAAGTACGGTCTGCGCACCGGAGACGAGCTGAACGGGATCGTGGCCGAGAAGGCGCGGGCCGGGAAGAGCCCGCCGCTGGCGTTCCTCGCGCTCGTCAACGACCACCCGCCCGAGCAGGCGGCGCGCCGGCCGGACTTCAATCGGCTCAGCGCCATGCACCCGGACGAGCAGCTGGTTCTGGAGTGCGGACGGACGTGGCGGGGTGAGCCCGAGATGACGAATCGGGTGATCGACCTCTTCTGCCCCTTCGGCAAGGGACAGCGCGCGATGATCGTCGCGCCGGCCAAGGCCGGAAAGACGATGGTCATGCAGTCCGTGGCCGAGGGCATCGTGAAGAACCATCCCGAATGCCACCTCATGATCCTGCTCGTGGACGAGCGACCGGAAGAGGTGACGGAGATGGAGCAGGCCGGCTTCGGCGAGGTGATCTCCTCGACCTTCGACCGGCCGGCGGAGCGCCACATCCAGGTGGCGGAGATGACGCTCGAGCGGGCTCGCCGCCGAGTCGAGCAGGGCGAGGACGTGGTGATCATCCTCGACTCGATCACGCGTCTGGCGCGCGCCTACAACTCGCTCAAGGGAGGCAGCGGCCGGACGATGTCCGGTGGGCTCGACTCCAACGCGCTCGAGAAGCCGAAACGCTTCCTGGGCTCGGCGCGCAAGACCGCTGCGGACCAGGGGGGCGGTTCGCTGACGATCATCGGGACGGCGCTCGTCGACACCGGCTCGAGGATGGACCAGGTCATCTTCGAGGAGTTCAAGGGCACGGGGAACAGCGAGCTCGTGCTCTCCCGGGACCTCGCAGACAAACGGATCTATCCGGCGATCGACATCACCGGCTCGGCGACCCGGAAAGAGGAGCTCCTCCTGGACGACGACCAGCTCTGGATCTCCCACGCGATGCGGCGCCAGTTCCACGGGCTGCAGCCTGCCGAGGCGATGATGGAGCTGCTCGGTGCGATGAAGAAGACGAGCACGAACCGCGACCTCATCGAGTTCGCCCGCAACCGGGTCTGACACCCGGAGCTCAGCGGTTCGTCCGGGTCCGGGTACGTTCAGCCCGTCGGGGGGTCCGCGGCGGCCTCCCCCGGGCGCTCCAGGCTCTTCTGCCTCTCCGTGCTCTGCGCCCGTTCCATGAAGAGCGCCCAGTAGCCCATGAGCGGGTTGCGGCCCAGATCGCCCTCCTCGTGCCATCGCACCGACGTGCCCCCGGGCCCCGGCGTGAGCGTCACCGTCCCTCGCGTCCGCAGCGTGGACCCGCCCGCACCCGCGACGTCCACCGAGTAGCGCACCGCCGTGTCGTCGACGTCGTCGATGCGGAAGGCGCCCGAGCCGAGCTCCCGGCTCGACCACACGAAGCCGGCGCCGGGGCCGCGCTCGGGACCGGAGCGTGTCACGGAGTCCGGCCAGGGCGTCCAGGCGCGCCACCCCTCCGGGGAGTCCAGATACCGGAGGACGTCGACCGGGTCGGCTGCGAGTGTCGTGGCCGCGTCGGCCGACCAGCGACCGGGCAGCAGGAAGCCGACGGCCAGGAAGGCTCCCATGAGGATCGCTCCCCCGCCGAGGACCAGGGTCCCCGGACCGAACATCCCTCCCCTCATCGGGCCTCCACCGCGGCCGTGTCCACCTCCGCGGTCTCGACCGAGTCCAGCGTCTCCACCAGAGTCGGCCAGGCGTTGGCGGCGATGCGCCGGTGCCCCTCGGCCGTGGGATGGATGCGGTCGTCCTGGTTCAGCTCCGGGACGCCCGCGACGCCGTCGAGGAGGAAGGGGATGAGGGCGACGTCCTCCGCATCGGCGACCGCCGGGAAGACGGCCCGGAAGGTGGCGGTGTAGGCCGTCCCCAGGTTCGGCGGCGCCTCCATCCCGGCCAGGACGATCCGCGCCCGGGGATGGCGGGCCCGCGTCCGCCGCACGATCTCGGTCAGGTTGGAGGCCAGCGCTTCGGGGCTCTGGCCACGGAGCCCGTCGTTCGCGCCGAGCTCGAGCACGAGGACGTCGACCGGCTCGCGCAGGATCCAGTCGAGGCGGCGCAGCCCTCCGGCGCTCGTCTCGCCGGATACGCCCGCGTTCACCAGACGGAAGGGGCGGCCCGCGGAGTCGGCCATCTCGGCGAGCACCGAGGGCCAGCGGTCGGCGTCGCGCTCCAGTCCGAGTCCCGCGGTGAGGCTGGTGCCGAGAAAGACCACGGTGGGCCGCCCGTCGGACGGAACCCCCGGGGGGCTGGGGACCACCAAGGTGGACTCCGAATCCGCGGCCTCGGATAGCGGCGGGGTGTCGGCAGCCGAGCACGCGAGCAGGCTGACGACCGAGAGTGCGACGAGGGAGCGAGTCATCGATGATCGTGGCCGAAGGACTGGAAAAAAGCTACACCAGCGGGGGAAGACCGCTTCCGGTCCTCCGCTCCGTCGACCTGGAGGTGGACGCCGAGTCCTTCGTCTCGATCGTGGGGCCGTCCGGAAGCGGAAAGACCACGCTGCTCGGGCTTCTCGCCGGGCTCGACGAGCCGTCTGCCGGCCGGGTGCTCCTCGACGGGCAGGACCTCTTCGCGCTCACGGAGGACGGTCGGGCGGAGCTGCGCTCGCACAAGGTCGGCTTCGTCTTCCAGACCTTCCATCTTCTTCCGACGCTCACCGCGCTCGAGAACGTGCTCGTGCCGCTGGAGCTGCGCGGCACCCCGTCCGCTGAGGCCCGCGGACGGGCGGGCGGCCTCCTGGAGCGCGTGGGTCTCTCCGGGCGCTTGGAACACTACCCGAGTCAGCTCTCCGGCGGAGAGCAGCAGCGGGTCGCGCTCGCGCGGGCCTTCGCAAACCGGCCGCTCGTGCTCTTCGCGGACGAGCCCACCGGGAATCTCGATCGTGAAACCGGCGCGTCGATCGTCGCGATGCTCGAGGAGCTGAACCGGGAGGAGCGCACGACGCTCGTGCTCGTCACGCACGACCTCGGCCTGGCCGAGCGGGCCGATCGCGTCATCGCGCTGGCGGACGGTCGGGTGGCGTCGGACCGACCGGGAGCGGCCGCGCCCGCGCCGGCGACGGTGGCCGGCGGGTGACGCGGGGGACGCGGGGGAGGCGCCCAACGACGCCGCTCCGGCTGGGATTCGCGCTGCGCCTGGCGTACCGCGAGAGTCGACACACGCTCAGGCGGATCGGGATCTACATGGGCTCGATCGCTCTCGGCGTGGCGGCCCTCGTCTCGATCCACTCCTTCCGCGAGGACTTCGCCCGCTCCGTCCAGGAGGAAGCGAACGAGCTCATGGGCGCGAACGCGCGCCTTTCGGCCGAGGCGCCCTTCGCGCCGGAGGTGCGCGCGCTGCTCGACTCGCTGCGTGGCGCGGAGGTGCCGGTGGCGCGGGTCACGACCGTCTCCTCCATGGTCCTGGCCCCGTCGAGCAACGACGTGCGGCTCCTTCAGGTGCGGGCCCTCGATCCGGGGTGGCCCTACTACGGGGAGGTGAGCACCGAGCCGGCAGGCGTGTGGGGACGGCACCTCGAGCCGGGTGAGGCTCTCGTGGACCCGGCCGTCCTCACCCAGCTTCGCGTGGGCGTGGGAGACGACCTCCTCGTCGGCCGGGCGCGGGTGCGCATTGCGGGAACGGTCGACGATCTGCCGACCGATGTCGCGTTCCAGACGGCGATCGGTCCCCGGGTGCACCTCTCCCACGAGACGCTGGAAAAGGCCGAGCTGCTCGGCTTCGGCAGCCTCGCCCGCTACGAAGCGTATCTGCGCCTTCCCGACGAGGTCGAGCGTAGCGCGCTGCGCGACCGGTACGAAGAGCGCCTGGAGGCCGCCGATGTCCGGTACCGCCTCGCCGAAGAGCAGGCGCGCTCGCTCTCCAACGGAGTACGCTTCCTCGGGCGGTTCCTCGCGATGGTCGGACTGGCGGCGCTCCTCCTGGGTGGAGTCGGAATCGCGAGCGCGATCCACGTCTGGGTCCGCGAGCGCCGCGCGGGCATCGCCGTGCTCCGCTGTCTCGGAGCCGGGCAGGGCACCGCCTTCGTGGCGTACCTGATGCAGGCGGCTCTGCTCGGTCTGCTCGGGGCCGTGGCCGGTGCCGCGCTGGGCGTCGTGCTCCAGGCGACGATGCCCGTCGTGCTCGAGGGCGTCCTGCCGGTCGAGGTGACCACGAGGATCTCCGCTCGCTCCGTCGGCGCGGGGATCGGGGTCGGAGTCTGGATGGCGGTCGTCTTCGCCCTGATCCCGCTCCTGCAGGTGCGCGACGTACCGCCGCTTGCCGCGCTGCGCGCCGACTTCGAGCCGGGGCGCGGCCGTCTCGACCC
>JANQME010000159.1 GCA_028280205.1 Longimicrobiales bacterium | reverse complement strand
TCGGGTCGTTGGGGGCGAGCTTCGCGATCAGCGGACGCTCGGTACGCCGACGGCACCCGACCAGGATGTCCCGCACCGCGCCCGGGTCGAGCGCGAAAGGCGCACCGCCGCGCTTCGCGTCGTTCGGACAGGAGAGGTTGACCTCGAAGCCGACGAAGCCGTCCTCGGCGTCGAGGCCTTCGACGAGCTGGACGTACTCGTCGACGACGTGCCCCGCGATGCTCACGAAGACCCGGGCACGCCGCACGTTCATCGCGATCCACGGGAGCTTCTCCGCACGCACCCGCTCCAGGCCGGGATTGGCGAGCCCGATCGAGTTGAGCATGCCGCCGGCGAACTCCGCAACGCGGGGTGCGGGGTTACCGGCGCGGGGCTCGAGGGTGACCGACTTCGTCACGAATCCGCCCAACCCGTCGAGGTCGACGACGTCGCGAAGCTCCATGCCGAAGCCGCACGTCCCCGCTGCGAGGAGGATCGGATTCTGGAAGTCGACGCCGAAGACGCGCGTCGAGAGGATCATGGGCGAATCAACTCGGTCAGCCGCACCTCGAGCTCCCGTTCGAGCTGGGCGAAGCCGGCGGCGGGTCCGCCGTGCGCCGCTCGAACGTAAGGAGAGTCGGGATAGGCCTCCAGCCGTCCGCGGATCCAGGCCCGATCGCTCTCGTTCCGGGACGCGTCCAGCGCGGCGAGCAGCGCCTTCGGCACCCAGGGGTCGGCGGGCGCCTGGTCTCCGTACGCCAGGAAGAGACCGCGGGCCAGGAGCGGCGCGCCGAGCCGGTCGCGGGCGAGCTCTCCGGCGGCGAACAAGCCGAGCGGCTCGTCGAGCCCCAGCGCGACGAGCGACTCAAGCCGATCGACGGCCGCGAGCCGGTCGACCACGGCCGAGTCCGAGGCGGAGGGAAGGAGGAGCGTCCGGAGCGCGTACACCTCGGAGAGATCGCGGGCCCGCTCGGCCCGCCAGTCGGCGATCAGCAGCCGTGCCCCGGCCGCCGAGCCCCCGAGCCCCGTGGAGACCGCGAGCGCGATCTCGGCGGCGTGGGCGGTATCGCCCACCTCGTCGAGGTACGAGGCGCGCTGGAGCTGGAGGCGACCGCGCGCCTCGCGCTCCCACCTCGAGGAGTCGACTGCGGCGAGGAGGGCCGACGCGGGTCTCGGGCCCCAGGCTTCGCGCGCTGCGTCGACGAGCTTCGACACCGTATCCACCCGCATGCTGGCTCGTGGATCGTCCAGCAGCCCGTCCACGGCTCGTCGGCTGCGGGCTCGGTCTGCACCCGCCACGCTCCAACGTAAGCGCTCCACCCCCGCCTCCCCGCGCACGGCCGGCTCGAGCTGGACGGCCCGGTCCAGGTCCCACCACCCGAAGTCGGCACGCCCCTGCCGCAGCAGCAGTCGGCCCCGAAGCATGTGGGCGTCGACGCGAGCGTCCGGGGGTAGGCGGACGTCCGCGGCGCCGGCGCCGGACACGGTCGGGTGCGACTCATCGACGCCGGCCCGCGCCCCGGCCGGACTCCTCGCATCGAGCGCGGCGTTCACGCGGTCGAGTGCCCGCCCGTACTCGCCCGTCGCCTCCGCGACCGCCGCCCGGTAGACGTCGAGCTCGGCTCTGCGGGACGGGGGCGGGTCGTGTCGGAGGGCCTCGTCCAGCGCACCCCGG
>JANQME010000145.1 GCA_028280205.1 Longimicrobiales bacterium | reverse complement strand
CTCGGCCGTCCTCGACCGGGTGGGCACGCCCGAGGTGGCCCGGGCCGTTGCGGCGACCCTCGGAATCGATAACGTCCACTCCGAACCGGATCCGAACCTGTACGTCGACGTGACCGTAGTAGTCGGGAGCGAGTGGACGGGGGCGGTGGGCCCGCCCGACGCGGGCGGTCCGGGCGGCCTCTTCTCCTCCCTCGCACGAGATTGGTTCGGCGGCTGAGGAACGGCCGGGAGCGTGGATCCGGCGGATCTCACTCGTCGCGACACGGCGCGGAGCGATGGCGAAAAAGGACAGGCGAGGAACGAAGGGCGGCAAGGACGCGCCGGCGGACTCCACGCGGGAGGCTGCCGAGCGACGCCGCGCCCGGCGAGGTCGCGAGGCCCCCGCCGAGTCGAACCCGACGCTCGAGTGGGCGAAGTCGATCGGGGTAGCCGTCGTGCTCTTCCTGGTCCTCCGCACCTTCCTGGTGCAGACCTTCGTGATCACCTCGGGCTCGATGGAGGAAACCCTCCTGGTCGGCGACATGCTGCTGGTGAACCGGCTCGCGATCGGGTCGAGGGTCCCCGGCACACAGCTCCAGATTCCCGGCTACTCGTCCCCCCGTCGCGGCGACGTCCTCGTCTTCGATCCGCCACACGAGCCCGACCTCATGCTCATCAAACGGCTCGTCGGACTGCCGGGCGACACGCTCGAGATGCGCGACCGGGTACTCTGGGTGAACGGCGCGCCGGTGGAGGAGCCGTACGTCGTGCACTCCGACGTGGGAGACGAGGTCCACCCGTGGATGCAGTGGCAACGGGACCACCTCCTGCCCGGCTCCGACCGCAGCACGTACGCCCCGACGCGGGACAACTGGGGTCCGATCGTCGTCCCGGACGACCGCTACTTCATGCTCGGCGACAACCGGGAGAAGAGCCTGGATTCCCGCTACTGGGGTCTCCTCGAAGGGTGGCGACTCGAGGGCCGCGCCGTCTTCACGTACTACTCGTACAACAAGGACTCGTACCGCCCCTTTCCCGCGATCCGCGAGGTACGCTGGGGCCGGATCGGCCGCGGGATCTCCTGAGCGTGCCCGGGCTCGGTGGCCGCTACGCCGGAGCAGTGCGGGCGGCGACCCGTCGGGTCCCCGAGAGCTGCACGAGCGTGTGCCCCCGCAGTTGACCGCACGCGGCGTCGATGTCGCGGCCCCGGGTCTCGCGCACGGCCACCGATACGCCACGGGCCTCCAGCGCCGATCGGAACCCCTCGATGCGCTCCGGCGCCGAGGGCCGCCACGACCGGTACGGGATCGGGTTGAACGGGATGAGGTTGACGAAGGCGCGGGCCCGCAGCGCGAGGTCGGCCAGCGGATCGATGAGCTCCGCGGCGTCGTTGAGCCCGTCGATCATCGTGTACTCGAAGGTGATGCGCTTCCCGCCGCCGTCGTCGAAGTCCGCGAGCGCGTCCATGAGCTCGGGAATCGGGTGGCGCTTCTCGAGCGGGACCAGCTCGCGGCGTAGCTCCGTGTTCGGGGCGTGCAGCGAGAGCGCGAGCCGGAACTGCTCCGGTCGAGCCGCGAGCTCGCGGATTCCCGGGACCACGCCGACCGTCGAGACCGTGATCCTGCGTGCGCCGACCCCGTATCCGACGTTGAGGATCGTGAGCGACGGCATCACCGCCTTCCGGTTGGAGAACGGCTCACCCATCCCCATGTAGACGATGTTCGAGATCGCTCCGTAGTCGTGCTGCTCCGCCCACCTCCGTGCGCCGCGATACTGACCGACGATCTCCCCCGCGGAGAGCTGACGATCGAAGCCGCCCCACCCGGTCGCGCAGAAGGTGCAGCCCATGGCGCATCCTGCCTGCGAGGAGATGCACAGCGTGAGGCGCCGATCGGTGGGGATGAGAACGGACTCGACCAGCTCCCCGTCGGCGAGGCGCCACAGGTGCTTGACCGTTCCGTCCTCGCTCCGCTGGATCGTCCGGGCCACCGGTTCGTCGATGCGGAAGGCCTCTGCGAGGGCCTTCCGCTCGCCCTCGGGAAGCGTCGTCACCTCCTCGAAGGAGCCGGCGAGTCGCTCGTAGAGCGCCTTCTCCACCTGCTTCGTCCGGTACCCGGGCTGTCCGCGCTCCGAGAAGTGTGCATCCAGTGCGGAGCGCAAATCGGCGGGTTCCAGCGAGAGCAGGTCGGGTCGAGGGCCTTCGGACATGGTTGTTGAACCGGTTTTCGGAGCCGTTTAACTTAGCCGCCGCTTCATGGGCTTCGAAGCCATACGCGGTTCGGCCCACGACCCCACGACCTCGAAGCTTGTCGAACCGACTCCGCACATGGGGGCCCGCTGTGGGCTGGGCGCTCCTCCTCTTCGTGCTGAGCGCCCTGCCCGACGTTCCCGGACCTTCGCGCATCCCGTACGGTGACAAGCTCGGCCACTTCCTGCTCTACGGCGTTCTCGGGGCGCTGCTCGCGTTCGGCCGGCTCCGCTCCCCCGTTCCCCACCTCCTGCTTCTGGCCGTGGGAGCGCTCTACGGCGTGACGGACGAGATGCACCAGGCGTTCGTGCCCGGGCGCTCACCGGACGTGGCCGACTGGGTGGCCGACCTCGTGGGCCTCGTGACCGGATACGCCCTCATCCTCGCCGTCCGGGAGCCGAACCGACCGGCGAACGAACCGGAGGAAGCCGCCTGATGGCGTCCATCGACATCGAGAAGACCGGACTGCGCACGCGGATGATCGGAGGCCTGCGTCGCGAGGACGCCGGTGCGACCGAGCGTCTGGCCGGATGGGTGCATCGCCGACGTGACCTCGGGGGCCTGCTCTTCGTGGACCTTCGGGACCGCTCCGGCCTCGTCCAGGCCTCGTTCGGGCCGGACTGGACCGAGGCCGAGTCGCTCGACGCCGCCCGCGGAATCGGCCACGAGGACGTGATCCTGGTCGAGGGAGAGGTGGCCCTTCGCCCGGACGGGGCGCGCAAGGACGACATGGCCACGGGCGACGTCGAGTTCCGCGTGACCCGCCTGACGCCGCTCGCGGACGCGCGTACTCCCGAGATCCCGGTCTACCGGGCGCCCGAGGACGAGCTTCCGGCCGAGGAGCTTCGTCTGCAACACCGGGTCCTCGACCTCCGGCGCTCCGAGCTGCAGAGCAATCTGGCGCTTCGGCACCGGCTCGTGCTCGAGGTCCGGAACTACCTGGACCGGCACGGCTTCCTGGAGATCGAGACCCCGATCCTCACGAAGGCGACGCCCGAGGGGGCGCGCGACTACCTCGTGCCGAGCCGCGTGCACAAGGGCGAGTTCTACGCGCTCCCCCAGAGCCCGCAGATCTACAAGCAGATCCTCATGGTGGCCGGCTTCGACCGCTACTTCCAGATCGCGCGCTGCTTCCGTGACGAGGATCTGAGGGCCGACCGGCAGCCGGAGTTCACCCAGATCGACGTGGAGGCGTCGTTCGTCGAGGTCGAGGACGTCCTGGTCTGGATCACGGGACTCGCGGCCTCGCTCTCCGACGTCGCCGGCGTCGACGCGCCGGTCCCGTTTCCGCGGCTCACCTGGGCCGAAGCGATGGAGCGGTACGGCTCCGACCGACCCGATCTCCGCTTCGAGCTTCCGATCGACGATTGGACGGAGGCGACGGCCGGAGTCGAATTCCGCATCATCCGGTCCGAGGTGGAGGCGGGAGGCCGGGTGCGGGGTCTCCGCATCGAGGGCGGCGCGCGCCTCTCGCGAAGGGAGATCGAGGCCCTGGAGGGGGTGGCCAAGGCCGCCGGAGCGCCGGGTCTGCTCTGGGCGAAGCACGGCGACGACGGCACGTCGGGCCCGCTCGGGAAGTTCCTGGAGCCGGAGCACGCCGCCGCGATGGGCCTCGGCGTAGGGGACCTCGCGCTCGTGGCCGCGGGGCCCGACCGGCTCACCTCGCCGGTGCTGGCGGCGGTTCGCGACGCGGCCGCACGGGTGGCCGAGCTGCCCAGGGTCCGGGAGCACGCATGGCTCTGGGTCACCGACTTCCCGGTGTTCGAGGAAGAGCACGGGGTGTTGTATGCCAGCCACCACCCCTTCGTGATGCCCCACCCCGACGATGTCGACCTGCTCGAGAGCGATCCGGTGCGCGTGCGAGGCACCGCGTACGATCTGGTGTACAACGGGACCGAGTTCGGGTCGGGGAGCATCCGGATCCACGAGCCGGAGCTGCAGCGTCGGGTGCTGCGTGCACTCGGACTGACCGACGAGGAGATCGAGGAGAAGTTCGGGTTCCTGCTGAACGCGCTGGCCGCCGGCGCGCCACCGCACGGTGGCATCGCGCTGGGTATGGACCGTATCGTTCAGCGTTTCACGGGCTCGCCGAGCCTCCGCGACGTGATCGCCTTCCCGAAGACCACGGCGGCACGAGCGCTGTACGAAGGTGCACCGACGCCGGTCGCCGCAGAGGATCTCGACGCGCTCGGGCTCTGGCTGCGGGACGGTCCTGCGGGGCGGGGCGAAGAGGGTGCCTGACGGCTCCCGGGAGTTTGCGTGACGAAGGGCGACACCATGGTCGAGCATCGGCTCGACACCGAAGGCGCGGACCCGCTGATGCTCGCGGGCGTCAACGACCGCAACATGCACGAGGTGAGTCGCCTCTTCGCGGTGCGCGTGGTGCTCCGCGGCAACCAGCTCGTCCTGAAGGGTGACGTGCCCGGCGTCGAGCGCGCCGTCCCGGTCGTCCAGCACATGATCGAACTCGCGCGGCTGCGCGCGCCGTTCGACACCTCGGACATCGCGCGCTTCGCGGATGGTGTGGACGCGCTCGGGGAGGACGGGATCGTTCACCCCGACGACGAGGTGCGCATCGCCCTTCCGGGCTCGCGCCGCGTCATCGTGCCCAAGTCGGACGGGCAGCGCACGTACGTCCACGCGATCCGCACGAACGACATCGTGATCGGCATCGGGCCGGCGGGGACGGGGAAGACGTACCTGGCGGTCGCTGCGGCGGTCGACGCCCTCTACAAGAAGCGCGTGAAGCGGATCATCCTGGCGCGTCCCGCGGTCGAGGCGGGCGAGAACCTGGGATTCCTTCCGGGTGATCTCCAGGAGAAGGTCGATCCGTACCTGCGCCCGCTCTACGACGCGCTCGAGGACATGATGCCGCACGAGCGGGTTCAGCGTGCCCTGGAAGACTCGACGATCGAGATCGCGCCCCTCGCCTACATGCGCGGACGTACGCTGTCCGACGCCTTCGTCATCCTCGACGAGGCGCAGAACGCGACGCGCGCCCAGATGAAGATGTTCCTGACCCGTCTGGGCCTGAACTCGAGGGTCGTCATCACGGGTGACAAGACACAGATCGACCTCCCGAACCCGGTCGACTCGGGCCTCCTCGAGGTCGAAGTCATCCTGGGTGCGATCGACGGCATCGAGGTCGTCTACCTCGACGCCAAGGACGTCATTCGACACCGCCTCGTGAAGGACATCATTCGCGCCTACGCGCGCGAAGGCGGCGAAGGAGACGTCGAGGCGTGAGCGGCCGATCCGGGGAACGGGGCGGCGACTCCGTCTTCCGTCGCCTCTCCGGCGATCCGGGCCCGTCTGCGGCCGACCAGTTCCGCCACCACAGCGCGCGTATCCTGCTCGTTGCGCTCCTCGCCGTGCTGGTCACCGTGCTCTTCCCGCCGATCGAGTCGCTGCGCGTCACACCGTACGAAGAGGGGATGGTGGCGCCCGAGGACGTCATCGCCGAGATCCCGTTCTCCGTCCCCAAGACAGGCGGCGAGCTGGAGCGGGAGCGTCGTGAGGCGGCCGAGGCGGTACCGCCCACCTTCGACGAGCGGGTCGCCGCCGGCGACTCGGTCGCGGCGCGGCTGGGCCGCTTCTTCGACCGTCTGGATTCGGCGGTCGCGCGTGGCGACACGCTGGAGGTGGGCCGGATCCTCGCGACCTCCCGGGTCACGGCGCAGCCGTCGCAGATGGAGTTCGTGCTCGCCGACCCGCGCCGGGCCGCATTGCGGACGGCTGCACAGACGGCTGCACGGGAGATCATTCCTCGGGGCATGCTGGATCCGGCCGAGCTGAACCGGATCACCACCGAGCAGATCTACGTACGGGCGCCGGATCGGCCGGAGCGGACCCGCGGCGTGGACGAGCTCATCACCTCGCGCGACTTCTACGCCCAGTCCGTCCTCTACCTGCCACCCGCCTTCCCGCCCGACGCCCAGGATCTGCTGCGCATGATCCTGATCTTCCACCTCGAGTACAGCCTCGTCCCGAACATCGTGGCGACCGAGGTGGATCGAAACGCGGCACGCAGCTCGGTCCCGCTGACGAAGGCCGACGTCCTGCAGGGCGAGGCGATCGTACGCGAGGCGGACCCGATCGGCCCGGAGACGCTCGAACGACTGGACGCGTACGCGAACGCGCTGCGCGAGGCCGGCATGCTCGAGTCGGAGGATCCGATGGGCGCCACCCTGCTCGGCTCGGCGCTCCTGACCTTCATGCTCCTCGGCATCTTCGGGCTCCTCCTCTACTTCAGCCGACCCCGGGTCTACGCCAACTTCCGCTGGCTTCTCCTCATCGCGCTGCTGACCGCGACGTACTTCCTCGCGGCGTTCGGGATCGTGCGGGCCAACCTGCCCCCCGAGTGGCTTCCGATCGCTTTCGTCGCGCTCCCGATCGCCGTGCTGTGGGACACGCGCATGTCGCTCCTGCTTGTGCTCATCCTCGCGGTGCTCACCGGGACGCTCGCGCCGTTCGCCGCGTCGTACGGGACCGTCCTGGTCGTGATGGGTGGCGGTGCGGCGGCGGCGATGAGCGTCCGCGCCGTGCGCCGTCGCTCCGAGACGTGGGTCTCGATCGCGATCATCGCGGGCACGGCGACGCTCGTTTCGTTCGCGTGGAGCCTGGCACGGGCGGAGCCGCTGCTCGGCTTCGCGCAGTCCTCCGTCGCGATCGTGGGCAATGCGACCGTCTCGGCGCTTCTCGCGGTCGGCTTCCTCTGGGTCTTCGAGCTCTTCACGGGGATCACCACGGATCAGACGCTTCTGGAGTGGGCGGACCCCACGCGCCCGCTGCTGCGCCGTCTCTCGCTGGAGGCGCCGGGCACCTACGCCCACTCGATCAACGCGGCGAACCTCGCGGAGGCCGCGGCCGCGCATGTCGGCGCGAACTCCCTGCTGTGCCGGGTCGGGGTTCTCTACCACGACATCGGCAAGACGCTCAAGCCGCACTACTTCGTGGAGAACCAGCCGGAGGGCCGGAACCCGCACGACAAGCTCAAACCCGAGACGTCGGCGGCGATCGTGCGCGAACACGTGACCGAGGGGGCCCGCCTCGCGGAGGACGGGAACGTGCCGAAGATCGTGATCGACTTCATCTGGCAGCACCACGGTACGCAGCGCATCGGCTTCTTCTATCAGAAGGCACGCGAGGAGTCGGGCGACGAGGTGGACCCCGCTCGCTTCTCGTACCCGGGCCCGAAGCCCCAGTCGAAGGAGACCGCGATCGTGATGCTGGCCGATTCGTGCGAGTCCGCCACGCGCGCCATGAGCGATCCGACCCCGGAACGGGTGCGCCAACTGATCGACTCGGTGGTGGAGAGCAAGCTGGCCGACGGCCAGCTCGACGAAGCCCCGCTCACCCTGGGCGAGATCGCCCGGGTCAAGGATCAGTTCGTGAAGATCCTCGGCGGCGTCGTACACCGTCGAATCGAGTACCCGGAGACCCGCCACCTCACGCAGAAGGACGAGGACGGGGACGACGAAGACGCTCCATCGGCGAAGGCCGGGGAAGAGCCCGCGGTCGCGGGAGAGCGCCGGAGCGAGTGAGGTGGCCCGCGGCGTCGACGTGACCGTCAACGTGGAGCACGGTCGGGCCGACGCCGACGCGCTGCGCCGTGCAGCGGAGCACACGGCACTCGCCGAGGGTGTCGGGGCAGGCGAGCTCTCCGTGACCTTGCTGGCCGACGTCGCGATGCAGGAGCTGAATCGCGGATACCTGGGGCACGACCGATCGACCGATGTCTTGGCCTTCTCCCTCGGCGAGAACGACACGCTGCTGGGCGACGTCTACGTGGGGATCGAGCAGGCCGAGCGTCAGGCTCGCGAGGCCGGCGTCACGCTAGAGGAGGAGCTCGTCCGGCTCGTCGTCCACGGGACGCTTCACGTGCTCGGCTGGGACCATCCGGACGGGCCGGAGCGGCTGCAGAGCCCGATGTTCCGGCGCCAGGAGGAGCTCGTGCGGGAGGTCCGCGAGGGCTGATCGCCCGCGGCCCGTGGTCGCCTTGCCCCGCGCTGGAGGTGCGGGGATCTTCCGACGCCCGCTCGGGCGGGTTTCCGACCCGCCGCTCGCCGACGCGCACCCGGTGCGCCGGCGCCTCCGCCGCACCCCGCGCTCCTCGCATGTCCCCACCCACCGACGAGAGCCTCGATCTGCAGGCGCGCATCGAAGCGCTCCTGAAAGAGGGTCAGGTGGAACGCGCCGGAGCGCTGGTGGCGGAGCTTCACGCCTCGGACCTGGCCGACGTGGTCGAGTCGCTCGGCGAGGATGGGCAGGTCGCCCTGCTCTCGACACTGCCCGTCGAGCTCGCCTCGGAGACGCTCGCCGAGATGGAGGAGGGAGAGGAGCGCGGCATCCTCCTCGCCGCGCTGGAGCCGAGGAAGGGCGCGGAGCTCATCGAGGAGCTGGCCGACGACGACGCGGCCGACCTCATGAGCGAGCTGGGTCCGCCCGAGCAGCGCAGGATCCTCGAGGCGCTGCCGGACCGGACGGCCGACGAGTTGATCGGGCTCATGCAGTACGACGAGGAGACCGCCGGCGGTCGCATGACCATGGATCTGGTGGCCGTCGAGGGGTCGCTCACGGCGAAGGAGGCGCTCGACGAGGTGCGCCGACAGGGTCAGGAAGTCGAGGACTTCTACACCGTCTTCGTCGTCGACGGCGACCGGCGCCTGC
Organism: Longimicrobiales bacterium; assembly: GCA_028280205.1. Taxonomy (GTDB): domain Bacteria; phylum Gemmatimonadota; class Gemmatimonadetes; order Longimicrobiales; family Gaopeijiaceae; genus UBA2589. The sequence goes on along the minus strand of JANQME010000145.1, from coordinate 797 downwards.
TCGGCACCCTCCGGCTCGACGACCTGGTGATCGCGGAGCCGGGCTCCCCGATCGAGTCGATGGTCGAGGAGCCGGTGTCGACGGTCGGCCCCGAGGAGGACCAGGAGCGCGTGGGCCGGCTGATCGCGCGCTACAACCTCGCGTCGATTCCGGTCGTGACTCCGGCGGGCGTGCTGCTCGGCCGGATCACCTTCGACGACGTCATCGACGTGATCGAGGCCGAGCAGACCGAGGACATCCTGCGTCTGGCGGGTGTCACCGACGACGACGAGTTGCGCCACGACTGGATCGCATCCGTGCGCACCCGTCTCCCGTGGCTCGCCCTGAACCTCCTGACGGCCTCCGCCGCCGCGTCCGTGATCCTCGTCTTCGAGGACGTGATCGATCAGGTGCTGACGCTGGCCTTCCTCGCCCCGATCATCGCGGCGATGGGCGGCAGCTCGGGCACCCAGTCGCTCGCGATCACGATCCGTCGGTTGACGATGGAGGGAACCGGAAGTGCGCGCGGCTTCGTCGTGAAGGAGGTCCTGATCGGGCTGGTCATCGGAGGAGTCCTCGGGGCCGGTATCGCGCTGCTCGCCCTCGTGGTGAACGGGGATCCCCGGCTGGGCCTCGTCGTGATGCTGGCCATGTGGGGCAATCAGGTCGTGGCGGGCTTCGCGGGTGCTTTCGTGCCGGCAACTCTCGATCGCATGGGGGTAGATCCGTCCGTCGCCTCCTCGGTGTTCGTCCACACGCTCACGGACCTGTGCGGATTCTTCCTCCTCCTGGGGCTCGCCTCGCGCCTCCTCCTGCCG
>JANQME010000239.1 GCA_028280205.1 Longimicrobiales bacterium | reverse complement strand
CATCTCACGCAGCGGCATGACCTTCGGCTCGCCGTTCACCAGCGCGAGGAGGATCGTGCCGAACGTCGACTGCATCTGCGTGTGCTTGTACAGCCGGTTCAGGACGATCTCCGGTACCGCGTCGCGCTTGAGCTCGATCACGATCCGCATCCCGTCGCGGTCCGACTCGTCGCGCAGGTCGCGGATGTCGGTGAGCTTCTTGTCGCGCACGAGCTGGGCGATCTGCTCGATGAGGCGCGCCTTGTTCACCATGAACGGGATCTCGGTGACGATGATCCGTTCCGAGTTGGCGTCCACCGGCTCGACCTCGGCGCGCGCACGCATCACCACGCGACCGCGACCCGTCCGGTACGCGTCGCGGATCCCGTCCCGGCCGCAGACGAAGCCCCCGGTCGGGAAGTCCGGACCCTGGACGATGGACTCGAGCGTCTCCTGCGGCAGGTCGGGGTCGTCGATGAGCGCCGTGGTGGCCTCGACGATCTCGCGCAGGTTGTGCGGCGGGATGTTCGTGGCCATCCCGACCGCGATCCCCGACGAGCCGTTGATCAGGAGGTTCGGCACCCGGGCCGGGAGGACCGTGGGCTCCTGCCGACTGCCGTCGAAGTTGTCGACGTAGTCGACCGTCTCCTTCTCGATGTCGGCCAGGAGCTCGGTCGCGAGCGCCATGAGCCGCGCCTCGGTGTACCGGTACGCGGCCGCCGAGTCACCGTCCACCGAGCCGAAGTTGCCCTGCCCGTCGACGAGCGGATAGCGCAGGGAGAAGTCCTGCACCATGCGCACCATCGAGTCGTAGACCGCGGAGTCGCCATGCGGGTGGTACTTGCCCAGGACGTCACCGACGACCGTGGCGCTCTTCTTGTACGCGCGTCCGGGACTCAGCCCGGCCTCGCTCATGGCGTAGAGGATGCGTCGGTGGACGGGCTTGAGGCCGTCCCGGACGTCCGGGAGAGCCCGCTGGACGATGACGCTCATCGAATAGTCGATGAACGACTCCCTCATCTCGTCTTCGAGGAGGCGCGACAGGACCGTCTGGCCGCCTCCGTTCTCACCTCCGAGCTCGAGCTCGTCACTCATGGGCGCACACTTCCTGTCGCGTCCGGGAGCGGAGGATTCCTATCACGGCCTCGACGCTCCGGGCAGGGGATTCCAACGGTGTCGGGACGGTCCGTCGGGGAGTCGATTCCTAAACCCTAAAATAACCTCGGCAGAACGGCTTACCAAGGCACGAAAGGCCTTTTGCCACAACGGTTTTCAGCCCGTTTGCACCCGCCCCGTCACGCCACCGCCACGAAGTCGGCTCCCGAGCGGTATCCGGTCTCCGCCAGAAGGGCGCGAATGCGGTCCCTCGCACCTTCCTGACCAACCGCCGCCAGGTGGAGCGGGCCCCGCAGAGCGAGCCCCGCCACCGTGTCGAGGACGGGCGCCCCGTGGATCTCCTGACCGATCTTGCGAGGGTCCAGCTCGACGAAGGCCGCCACACCGGTGCCCGCCTCCAGGAGAGCACGCGCGAAGGCCTTTCCGACCGGTCCGGCGCCCCAGACGACCGCCTCCCGCCCGCCGCGCAGCAGGCTTCGACGCAGATGGTGGACCTTGCAGGCGAGGAACGCCTCGGGCGTGTACGCCGCATGGGTCCGCGACAACCGTTCCGGGCGC
>JANQME010000135.1 GCA_028280205.1 Longimicrobiales bacterium | reverse complement strand
TGCGGATGATCCTTCCCGTCGCGGTCTCGGCCATGTAGAGGTCGACCGAGAAGAGATCCTTCTCCGAGAGGAATGCGATGTACTTGCCGTCCGGGCTGAGCGACGGGGAGATGTTCACAGAGCCCGAGCCGGTGCAGGGGCACAGGATCGCCTGACCCATCTCGGCCGGGACGTCGCGGCCCTCCACGAAGGGCAGGTACTCTTCCGCGATGTTCTCCTTCCAGCGGGCGGAGAGCGTGTCGGTCGACATCGCGAGAACCTGCTGGATGGCGCCCTCGAAGCCGACGCGAAGCGCACGCCGGTAGATCTGCACTACGGCGTCGTCGCCGTACGTCCCGCCGATATACGCCCACAGCGCCTGACCGAATCGGTATGGGAAGTAGCGCGAGTCGCGGGTGAGCTGACGGATCGTCGGAACGTCGTCCCGCATGATCGCGTCGCGCATCCACATGGCGGTGAGCGGGTCGTCCCGGCCCACCGACATGTACTCCGCCATCCCCTCGATCAGCCAGAGCGGAAGCTGCACGAGCCCCTGGAGACCACCGCCGCGCCGCGACTGGGCGATGTTGTACTGAAACGCGTGCACGAGCTCGTGGCCCAGGACGTGGTCGGTGTCCCAGTAGGAGCCGGTGAGCGGCATGATGACCCGGTTCTTCAGCGACTCGGTGACACCACCGGTTCCCTCGCCGATGAAGCCGGAGAGGGTGTTCGTCTGCTGGAAGTCCGGGTGGTCGGCGTAGAGAATGACCGGCTTGCTCGACTCGAACTCGTGCTGGAAGGTCCGAGCGAGCCGCTCGTACCACCGCTCACCCATCCGGGTGGCGTCGAGGACGGCTTCTCGTTCGATCGGGTAGTAGTACCAGTCGAAGTGGTCGGTCGGGAGGATGCGGAAGTCGAAGTTGTCGAACTGGACCTTGTTGCGGCCGAAGTACTGTGCCTCCGCGTCGGACGGTACGCACGCGAGCGCGAGCATTCCGAGAAGGAGACCGAACCCGCCGCGTGCCATCGTCGACTCTGCCGGAGACTTCTTCATCCTGGACCTCTTCTATGTTGACGCCGCCACCCGATCCAACCCATGGGACGAATGCGCGGACCGTTCTTGCACACTACCCTCGGCCGAGGCTGCGGGCGACATCCTCGCCGACATCCGGGAAGATGAGGGTCGCGCCCGCTCCGTTAGCCGGCACCTGTTTCCGAGAACGCGCTCGCACCCCCCTTCGTTCCCCGGAAGGGTCCTCCCTCCTTATATACTTCCCCGCACCGCCCGAGTGCCGATCCCGTTCCCGAGAACGTTACGCCATGTACCCGCGACTTCTTTCGATTGCCCACGGCGTCCTGCTCTGCGGGTGCGTTGCGGCGTCCGGCGACGGTACGACACCCGGCGATGGCGCCACTTCCGAGCGGGGCGCGACGTCCGTCGTGCTCGAAGCGATCCCGTCGCCGGCGGGGGCCGACAGCGGCGAGCCTTTCCTCTCCGTCGACGGGGACGGCGTGCTCATGAGCTGGCTGGAGGCGGTCGACGTCGGGGAGGGTCACGAGCTGCGCTTCGCGCGCTGGGACGGAGTCGAGTGGAGCGCGGCGACCACGATCGAGCGTCGGGCCGACTTCTTCGTCAACTGGGCCGACTTCCCCTCGGTACGCCGCGGCCCCGACGGGACCCTCTGGGCGCATTGGCTCGAGCGGGGGGAGACGGGTGGCTACGACTACGGTGTACGCATCGTGCGCTCCGACGACGGAGGGGCGACGTGGTCCGAGGCGTGGACTCCGCACGAGGACGACTCGCCCACGGAGCACGGCTTCGTCTCGGCGTTCTCCGGCGGCGGTCGGATGGGCTTCGCGTGGCTGGACGGACGCAGGAACGATCCCGATGCGGCACACAGCGGCCACGGAGATCGAGCCAGCCACGGGGGCATGACGCTCCGCTTCCGCGACATCACCGCCGACGGTGAGCCGGGTCGAGAGACGCTCCTCGACGATCGTGTCTGCGACTGCTGCCAGACCGCCTCGGCGCTCAGCGACGAGGGACCCCTCGTCGTGTACCGGGATCGCTCGGAGGCGGAGGTTCGTGACATCAGCGTCGTGCGCCTCGTGGACGGGGCGTGGACGGAGCCGGTCGCCGTGCATCGGGACGGATGGGAGATCGACGGATGCCCGGTCAATGGTCCCGACATCGCCGCGCTCGGCCGCCGTGTAGCCGTCACATGGTTCACCGCGCCCGACGACCGGCCGCGGGTGAACCTGGCGTTCTCGAACGACGCCGGAGCCCACTTCACGACTCCGGTCCGTGTCGACGACGGGGACCCCGCCGGCCGGGTCGACGTCGCGCTCCTCGCCGACGGCTCGGCCCCCGTCACCTGGATCGAGCGTACGGGTGGCGACCGGGCCGAGGTCCGGGCGCGCATCGTGGATTCGCAGGGTGGGGCGGGGGCGAGTCACCTCCTCTCGGCGACGACCTCGACGCGACCGAGCGGCTTTCCGCGGATCGCGGATGCCGGCGACGGGTCCTTCCTCATGGCGTGGACCGACGTGAGCGGAGACGCCCCCCGGGTACTCGTGCAACGTGTCCACCTCGAACCTTCAAACTCGACGGCCGCCCCGAATTCGGACACGCGCTGAGCCCAGGACCCGCCTCTTATGAACATTCGACGCTCCGGATCATCACTCCTGTTCGTGCTCACCTGCGCTCTCCTCCTGGGCGGGTGTGCCGCTCCGGAGGACGCCGCCCCGCCCCGGGTGGGGGAGCCGGCTCGGTCCTACGCAGCCGCCGACCTGGGCGGCGAGGAGGTGGCTCTCGAGGACTTTCGAGGTCGGGTGGTCCTCCTCAACCTCTGGGCGACGTGGTGCACCCCGTGCCGAATGGAGACGCCGTACCTGCAATCGGTGTACGAGGAGCACGCGGATCAGGGCTTCGAGATCGTCGGCATCTCGATGGACACCGGGGACGCGGCCGACGTCGTCGAGATGTTCGTCGACGAGTACGAGGTCACCTACACGATCCTCCACGACCCCCGAATGCGGGGCATGGAGCTCTACCGGGTCCTCGGTCTCCCGGCCACGTTTCTCATCGATCGGGAGGGCGTGCTGCGTTGGATGCGCTACGGCCCGATCCCGGAGGACGACCCCGACTTCCTGCGCGCGCTCGAGGACGTGCTCTCTTGACCGACCCCGGGGCGGCGGAGACGCCGATCGGAGTCGTGGACCTCGCGCGTGCCCGCGCGAACGCGAGCAAGGTGGTTGCGTACGCCGAGGAGCACGGACTCGCGTGGCGACCGCACGTGAAGACGCACAAGTCGCTTCGGGTCGCCCGCCTTCAGCTCGACGCAGGCGCGCGCGGGCTCACCGTCGCCACCCTCCACGAAGCCGAGGTCATGGCGTCGCTCACCGACGACCTTCTCCTCGCCTACCCGCCGGTCGGTGAGGCGAAGCTGGCCCGACTCGCGGCGCTGCCGGAGCGGCTCGACTTCAAGGTCGCGCTCGACTCCACCGAGGTGACCGAGCCGCTGGCGGCCGCGGCGGTCGCCGCGGGGCGGACCGTGGGCGTTCTGGTGGAGCAGGATGTTGGTCTCGGCCGGGTCGGGGTGCAGAGCGCCGAGGAGGTCGTCGCCCTCGCGCGTCGAGTGGACGAAATCGAAGGCGTCGACTTCCGGGGCATTCTCTTCTATCCGGGACACATCCGCATGCCGTCGGATGCGCAGCGGCCTCATCTGACCGAGGTCGCGGACCGCGTGGACCGCACGATCGAGGCGCTCGGCGAAGCCGGCCTCCCCCCGGAGATCGTCTCGGGCGGCTCCACGCCCACGCTGTGGCACAGCCACGAGATCCCCGGTCTCACCGAGATCCGCTCCGGCTCGTGCATCTACTACGATCGCGAGGCACTCGCCGTCGGAGTCGGCGCACCGGACGCGCTTGCGTATACGGTGCTGGCCACGGTCGTGAGCACGGCGGTCCCCGGTCGGGCCGTGGTCGACGCAGGCTCCAAGGCGCTCGCCAAGGAGTCTCGCGGAGGCGACGACGGCTACGGCGTTCTCCTCGATCGCCCGGAGGTGCGCGTCGTGGGCCTGTCGGAAGAGCACGGTGTCCTCGACCTGGGCGAGACCCGGTGGGTGCCGCGGATCGGGGAGCGCGTGCGCATCGTTCCGAACCACGTCTGCGTCTCCGTGAACCTGCAGGAGCGGCTCCTGGCCATGGACGGCGAGGAGCGCTTCCTCATGGAGCTCGAGGGCCGAGGGCGCTGAAGTACGCGCCCTGAATCGATCCTTAATATCTACCCGTTTTCGCCCTTCCCCTCTCGCCGAGCGAGCCATGACGGACCTCTCTCCCGTGCACACCGACCGTGCACCTGCTGCGATCGGACCCTACGCCCAGGCGATCGTCACCGACGGCTGGGTGTTCTGCTCCGGTCAGATCCCGCTCGACCCCGAGACCGGCGAGCTGCCGGGCGGGAGCGTAGCGGAGCAGACCGAGCTCGTGCTGTCGAACCTGCGCGCGGTGCTCGAAGCCGCCGGCTCCTCTCTGTCGCATGTGGTGAAGACCACGGTGTTCCTGTCCGACATGGGCACGTTCGCCGAGATGAACGAGGTGTACGCGCGTTACTTCGGGGCGCACCGTCCCGCCCGTGCCGCGGTCCAGGCGGCCGCCCTGCCGAAGTCCGTCGACGTGGAGATCGAGTGCGTGGCGCGGGTCGCGAGAGGGTGAGTCGAGCGTGACCGACACTTGAAGAGAAACCGAAGCCATTGTTGCGTCTCGATTGACGGCCCGGTACTTTGGCGACGACCCGGAAAGTGGGCCAGGGCGGGGATGATGACGCCGGGTGAACGACGACCCTGTCGGAGATTCCGAGAGATCGG
>JANQME010000126.1 GCA_028280205.1 Longimicrobiales bacterium | reverse complement strand
CCGGATCCCGGCCAGCATGAGCGTGGTGAGCGGGTAGAAGACCATCGGCTTGTCGTAGACGGGCAGGAGCTGCTTGCTCACGGCACGCGTCATGGGGTGGAGCCGCCTGCCGGTCCCACCCGCGAGGATGATGCCTCTCACGACTCGACCGGGCCCAACCCGAGACGCCCGCCACGGTACGCGCCCGACCGCACCCGCTCCCACCACGTTCGGTTGTCGCGGTACCAGCGAACCGTCTCCCCGAGCCCCTCCTCGAAGCCGCGGCTCGGCCTCCAACCGAGCTCCTCGCGAATCCGGCTCGCGTCGACGGCGTAGCGGGCGTCGTGACCCGGACGATCGGGCACGAAGCGAATCGAGTCGCGACGCGGCGGGCCGGACCGGGGCGCGAGCTCGTCGACGAGATCGGCGATCCGGGTCACGAGGTCGACGTTGCACCACTCAGCGTCCCCGCCCACGAGGTAGGTTTCGCCGGGGACGCCGCCTTCGAGAACCCGCAGCATGGCCGCCACGTGGTCGTCCACGTGCAGCCAGTCCCGAACGTTCCGACCCGTGCCGTACACCGGGAGCTCATGCCCTTCCAGGGCGTACAGGATCGTGAGGGGGATGAGCTTCTCGGGGAACTGGTAAGGCCCGTAGTTGTTCGAGCAGCTCGTGATCAGCACGGGCAATCCATAGGTCCGGTGCCACGCGCGCGCGAGGTGGTCGGACGCCGCCTTCGTGGCCGAGTAGGGCGAGCTCGGATCGTACCGGCTCTCGGCGGTGAAGCGCCCCGTCTCCGGGAGCGAGCCGCACACCTCGTCGGTCGAGACGTGGTGGAAGCGGAACGCCGCAGCCTCGTCCGGGCGGAGACGCGACCAGTGACGTCGAGACTCCTCCAGGAGGTTGAAGGTGCCGAGGACGTTCGTCTCCACGAAGTCCGCCGGCCCGTCGATCGAGCGGTCCACGTGCGACTCGGCGGCGAGGTGCACGACCGCGGTCGGGCGGAGGTCGTCGAAGAGCTCTCGGAGAGCGCCCCGGTCCCGGATGTCGACGCGGGCGAGCTCGTGGTTGGGCGCATCGCGCGCCTCACCGAGCGACTCCTCGTTCCCGGCGTAGGTGAGCACGTCCACGTTCAGAATCCGGACATCCGGACACTGCACCACGCGACGAGCCCACGCGCTGCCGATGAAGCCGGCGCCTCCGGTCAGGAGGACTCTCTGGCCGCGCAGGAAGTCGAGCATGGTCGGCGGATTCGGATGCGGGACGCGCGGAGGCGGGAACCGCAACCGTACGGGGCGGAATCGAGCGATGCGCAGGAGTCTACCCCGGGCATCGACGATCGGAAATGCGCCCATACTCCCCGCCGGTCCGATACCCCCCGAGGGGGAGCGGGTGTATCTTTGGCCTCGTCGCCCCACCCGGAGTTCCGTGCAGACCCAGACCGAGCGCCCCGTCGATTACGCCCGCACCGAGCCGCCCGAGAATACCCTTCCCGGCCCGGCCCGCCGGGGCGTCTACCTCGTGGTCGGAGGGGTGAGCGTGGTCCTTGGCGTCGTGGGGATCTTCGTGCCGCTCTGGCCGACGACGTGCTTCCTGCTGCTCGCCGGGTGGTGCTTCGCCCGCTCGTCCGAGCGCGCCGAGCGCTGGCTACACGAGAATCGCCTCTTCGGACGGTATCTGAGCGACTACCGGCGACACGGGGTGATCTCTGCGCGGGTGCGGACGACGTCGGTCGCCACGCTCTGGCTCTTCATCGTGGTGTCCGGCGCACTTCTGGCCAGCCGGCTCTGGGCCGTGGCCCTCCTGCTCCTGGTCGCGGTCGCGGTCACGGCGCACCTCTACTCGCTCCCGACGACGCGCGTGGTCCCAGCCGGGGACTGACCCTCCGCGGCGTGTGCCGGACGGCGCCGACCGCACACCACCCGCTCAGGGACGGCTCAACTCCTCGAACCAGGCCTCCAGGGCGCGCTCGTAGTACTCCGGACGGAACAGGTACCAGTCGCCCAACTCCGTGGGCAGCGCGAAGTCGGCTGCCGCTTCGTCGGGCGTGAGCCCCTGCTCCAGGGCGGTGCGCGCCGCGTCTTCGACCAGGTCGAGGAGCTCGAGGTAGCGGTCCAGATCCGTCGGATCGACGATGCCGCCGTGGCCGGGCACGTACGTCCCGGCATCCGTCGCGCGCAGGAGGCGCACCGCCTGACCGAGGCGGGACGGCGTCGCGTCCCGGTAGTTGGGGAAGAAGCCGTTCCAGACCAGGTCGCCGCAGAAGATGACGGACGGGTCGGTGACCTCGACGGTGACATCCGAGTCCGTGTGACCGCGCCGAGGAACGATGATGATCGAGCGGTTCCCCAGATCCAGCTCCGTGGGCCGGATCGTGTCGAGGGGCGTCGCCCGATTCAGGATGTCGTTGGGCGCGTCTGCGTTCTTGCGCGTATCGTCGCGAGTGACCGGAGTCGCCATGATCTCCGGCGCGCCGACTTCCCGGGCGCCCCGCAGTCCACCCGTATGGTCCGAGTGGTAGTGCGTGAGCACGACGTGCGACGGTGGACGGCCGGTGAGACGGACCGACTGCTCCGCCATCCAGCGGGCGCCGTCGTCCGAGTTGAACGCCTCGATCACCACGACGCCCCCTCGGCCCGCGATGATCCCTCCGTTGCAGAGCGTCGTTCGATCTTGGAGCGGGGTCGAGACGAGCGCCCAGATTCCCTCGGCAACCTCCTCGAGGCGACCCCATGGCTCGGAGGCGACCACCGGGAAGCGCTCCTGCAGCCCCTTGACCGGCTGCGGGCGCGCCGCGGCGAACGCCGACGCCAACCCGAC
>JANQME010000047.1 GCA_028280205.1 Longimicrobiales bacterium | reverse complement strand
CACGGTGGAAGCGGGCGTCGCGGCGGGTATGCCCTGTGTCGTGTTGGCGCTGCCAGCTTCGGCCTCGGACGATCCCGTCGAGCTGACCTGGCGGCAGCTCGCGGGGCTCGATCATCGCACCGGCGAGATGTCGGAGACGCTTCAGGAAGCGATGGGCAAGCCGGTCCGGATCCCGGGATTCACGGTCCCGCTCGAAGACTTCGCGTCGTCGGCGACGGAGTTCCTGCTCGTTCCGTACGTCGGAGCGTGCGTTCACACACCGCCGCCCCCGCCCAACCAGCTCGTGTACGTGGAGATGGATCAGGGAAAGCGCGCCAAGATGGATGGATGGAACCCGGTGTGGCTCGAGGGCACGCTCCACATCGAAGACGTCACGAGCGTCTATGGGGCCGCCAGCTTCCGCGTCGTAGGGACGGCGGTCAGGCCGTACGAGTGACGCGGCGGGGCCGCGGTTCACCCCGGGCCGGGAGACGGCGAGGCCCGGAGGGCGGCGACACCGCGGTCTACCCCCGGTCCGGCTCGCACGCCTCCTCGGGCGCCTCCAGCGTCGGATCGATCCCGATCCAGAGGATCAGGGTCGTGTCCCGCGGCTCACTCCACTCGAAGGCGAAGTCGACCTGGGCGGTCATCCCGAAGTCGTGCTCGAACGGCACGCCGACGCCGGGCTCGGCCTCGATGCGCAGATTCGAGCCCAGCACGCTCTCGTGCGCCCGGATCTCGAAGGTCCCCGAGTGACCCGACCAGACGTTCACGCACCCGGCGATGCTCATCGCCGCGGTGGGAAGCGTGCCGGTGCTGAACGAGCCCAGGCCGTCCTCGATCGGGACGTTGATCCACCCGCCCCCGTTGCGCAGCCCCGAGAGGAGCCCGCGCAGGTCGGTACCCCCCTGCGCCTGACCGGCCGCCGCCTCGGGCGACGCCGTGACGGCGAGGACGGGGAGCGCGGCGAGGAGGGCGTGGCCGAGGAGGGATCGCGATCGCTTCATGGTCCCGTCTAGAGCGGCGGCTCGAGCCGACCGCGCGTCTCCACGACCAGGGAACGCGCGCCGCGACGGATCGCGTCGAGCTTCTCCGCGAACCCGGGAGTGTCGCGCACCGGGTCGAAGAGGGCCGATCCGAGGAGGCGGTCGTCCACCCCGGACGGGGAAAGCCTGAAGGCCTCTTCGATCCACCCGAGGGCTCGATCGGGTTCGCCGGCGTAGCCGTAGTACGCGGCCAGATCCTGCACGACGACGTCCGCCATGTACTCGGATGCCTCCGGGTCCCAGGACTCGAGTCGAGTCTGCGCAGCCTCGGCGACGCCGCGGGCGTCCTCCGTCCGGCCCAGCGTATGCAGGCAGAGCGCGCGCACCGTCTCGTACACGCCGAGATCGAGGTCCAGGCACGCCTCCCCTCGATCGGTGAGCGCAAGCGCCCGCGCTTCGTAGGCACGGGCGAGGGAGAGGCTCGCCTCGAGCCGGTACGCCTCGCGCGACTCCTCGATCGTCACCTCGTAGTCGCCGAGCTGGAATCCCAGGGACGCCAGCGCGGTCCGCCGTCCGGCCTGGAGAGGATCGAGGTCCCGGGCCCGACCGGCTTCGCGGTACGCCCGGTCGACCAGACCCTTGCCCGCGAGGATCCGCGCCGACCAACTCAGGCCGTTCGGGGCGTTCGGGGCGAGCTCCTCCGCGCGGGCGAAGTCCTCCTCGGCCTGCCCGATGTCGAGCCCGATCAGCGCCTGCATGTAGCCGCGTGCCGAGTACCCGTTCGCCACGGTCGGATCCAGTGCGATCGCGGAGTCCGCGGCCATGAGTGAGCGCGCGGCGAGCTCGTACGCCGGAATCCCGACCTCGTACTTGTAGTAGAGCGCCAGCGCGTACGCCGAGGAGAGCGCGGCGAGCGCGGCGGCCGAGCGCGGCTCCAGCGCGATCGCCTCGTGGAAGCGGTCGACGGCTTCGCGCAGCTCGGCCGGTGTCCTGTGGCCGAGCGCGGTATTGCCGGCCAGGTAGGCGTCGCGGCCCGGACCGATGACGGAGCCGCCGGGGTCGAAGCGGTCCTCCAGCCCCACCTCGGCGAGGAACGAACGCGTGATGCTCCCCGCGAGCGCGATCTGCTGGACGTCCAGGCGTGCGGGGTCGAGCGGATGCTGACGGCGGAGCGACAGGAAGCCCTCGCGGTCCGACTCGGAGACGTTGACGACCAGCTCCGCACCGCGGGCTTCGATGTACCCGTGAAGGACGTGATCAACGTTCAGAGTGTCGAGCAGAGCAGGCGTCCCGAGGCTGTCGTTCATGAGCGAGGCCGCGGTGTACGGGTCGATCACGCGGATCTCGGGGACGGTCGTGAGCCGGTTGATCACCTCCTCGGCCAGCGAACGCCCGAGGTTGTCGTGGGTGGGATCCCCGGTGCGGTTCTCGAACGGCATGACCGCGACGGAGGCCCGCCAGGGGTCGCCCGCGAAGACCCGACTCGAGCGGGGCTGAAGGGCGAGCCCTCCGGCGACCACGAACAGGACCACAGCGCCGAGCGCGCGGAGCGGTCGGCGGCGGGAGGGCGGCGAGGGGGTCGGGGAGGTCGAGGTCGTCACGATGGTCCTTATTCGCTCGGAGCGCGTCCACGGTTCCGAGCCCCGTCCGGGCGGCGGCTCCGCACGATGCGTCCTGATCGTGATCGGGGTTAGAATCCGTGCTCGGGTACGTCCACAACGGGTCGGGAGGCTGCCGTGCAGAACTTCGTCATTCGCCTGCTCGTCAATGCGCTGGCCCTGTGGGCCGCCGCCCAGCTCGTGTCGGGGATCTCGCTCGACGGAGGGTACGGCCAGATCTTGATGGTGGCGCTGATCTTCGGGCTCCTCAACGCCGTGCTCAAGCCGATCCTGCTGATCTTCTCGATTCCCTTCCTCATCCTGACGCTCGGGCTGTTCGCCCTCGTGGTGAACGGTGCCATGCTCCTCATCACCGCGCGACTCACCGACCACCTGACCGTCTCCGGCCTCGGGGCCGCCGTGCTGGGGAGCCTGGTGATCTCGATCGTCACGATGCTCCTGGGCCGGGCGCTCGAAGACGACTGACCCCTTCAGCGTCCCGGCTGTGGGTCTGCGGGGCTCCCTTCCGGGGCGGAGCTTCCCTAGCTTCAGGGACGGCCGCCGGGGGCACCGGGCGGGTCCGTCCCTGCGACGGTCCGCGCCTGGTTGAGAGAGACCCTTGGAACCTGATCCGGTTGAAACCGGCGTAGGGAGCGCGGCGCTGCGTGGGGCACCCTCCGGTCGGCCCGGGCCTCACGGCGCGCTCTCCGCCGAGCGGATGGAGCCCCGATGAGCGAAGTCAACGGCAACGGAACGAAGCCCCCCTCGAAGAACGGCCGCGCGGGTGCGCGGGTCGCGCCCCGTACGGAGAACGTCGGCACCGACTACCCTGGAGCCTTCCCCAACTCGCGGAAGGTCTTCGTCGAAGGCTCGCGGGGCGTGCGCGTGCCGATGCGCGAGATCCGGCTCGGGGGCGGCGAGCCCGCCTTGCGCGTCTACGACACGAGCGGCCCCCGTGAGATCGACGTACGTGCCGGGCTGCCCGCTGTCCGCGAGGGGTGGATCCGCGAGCGCGGCGATGTCGTGCAGGTCGAACGGACCCGTACGCCGAGCGACGCGGTCGAGATGCCGCCCGGGCTCGCGCGCCCGACGCTACGCGGGACGGGCACGGTCACCCAGATGGCGTACGCGCGCCGGGGCGAGGTCACCCCCGAGATGGAGTTCGTGGCGATCCGGGAAGGGATGAGCCCCGAGCTCGTGCGCGACGAGGTCGCCCGCGGGCGCGCCATCATCCCGGCGAACGTGAATCATCCCGAGATCGAGCCGATGATCATCGGGCGGAACTTCAAGGTGAAGATCAACGCCAACATCGGGAACTCGGCCGTCACCTCCTCCATCGAGGAGGAGGTCGAGAAGCTCCGCTGGGCGACGCTCTGGGGAGCCGACACCGTCATGGACCTCTCCACCGGGCCGAACATCCACGAGACGCGCGAGTGGATCCTGCGCAACTCGCCCGTGCCGATCGGCACGGTCCCCATCTACCAGGCGCTCGAGAAGGTCGACGGCGTGCCCGAGGAGCTCACCTGGGAGATCTACCGCGACACGATCATCGAACAGTGCGAGCAGGGCGTGGACTACTTCACGGTCCACGCCGGCGTGCTGCTGCGCTTCATCCCGATGACCGCCGACCGTCTGACCGGGATCGTCTCGCGTGGCGGCTCGATCATCGCCAAGTGGTGCATGGCCCACCACCGGGAGAACTTCACCTACACGCACTTCCCCGAGTTGTGCGAGATCATGGCGGCGTACGACGTCTCGTTCTCGCTGGGGGACGGGCTGCGCCCCGGCTCGATCGCCGACGCGAACGACGAGGCTCAGTTCGCCGAGCTGAAGGTGCAGGGCGAGCTGACGAAGATTGCGTGGGAGCACGGAGTTCAGGTCATGAACGAGGGGCCGGGCCACGTCCCGATGCACCTCGTGAAGGAGAACATGGAGAAGCAGCTGGAGTGGTGCGACGAGGCGCCCTTCTACACGCTCGGGCCGCTCACCACGGATATTGCGCCGGCGTACGACCACATCACGTCCGCGATCGGCGCGGCGCAGATCGGGTGGTACGGCACCGCGATGCTCTGCTACGTCACGCCCAAGGAGCACCTCGGGCTGCCGAACCGCGACGACGTGAAGCGTGGGGTGATCACGTACCGGATCGCGGCCCATGCGGCCGACCTGGCGAAGGGGCACCCGGGTGCGCAGGCGTGGGACGACGCGCTCTCGAAGGCGCGCTTCGAGTTCCGCTGGCGCGACCAGTTCAACCTCTCGCTCGATCCTGTCACGGCGGAGGAGTACCACGACGAGACGCTTCCCGCGGAGGGGGCGAAGGTCGCGCACTTCTGCTCGATGTGCGGGCCCAAGTTCTGCTCGATGAAGATCACCGAGGACATCCGTCGCTTCGCGGCCGAGCAGGGCGTGGAGGCGTCCGACGCGATCGACGTCGGGATGGAGCGGATGGCCGAAGAGTTTCGCGAGAAGGGGGGTGAGATCTACCTGGAGGCCGAGGTGGAGGCCGAGCGCGACTCGGTGACGGAAGCGGCGGGAGACTGACCGGCCTCAGCTCGGCTCGAGTCGCCGGATCGCCCCGATCCTGTCGAAGCCCCGGTCGAACGTCGCGATCACGTTCACGTCGTGGTTCATCATCACCGCGGTGTGGATCGCGTCGCGCGCCGACAGACCCGCAGCGTCGAGAAGGACCCCTTTTGCGAGGTCGGTGTCCGCGAGCGTGACGTCGAAGACCTCGGGGACCAGCGCGACGAAGAGGTCGTAGACCTTCTCGGCCAGATCGAGCCGGTCGAGGGCGGAGTACCGATAGAGGATCTCCTGCAGGACCTCGGTGCTCGTGCAGAGCTCGTACGCTCCGTCCCGGGCGTCGGCGAGGAAGGACCTCGCCGGCGCTCGGTTGGGGTGCTCGGAGCCCGCCACGTACATCGGGACGTTCGAGTCGACGAAGACCCTCAGGAACGACCTCGCTCGATCTCGGCGAGCATCTCTTCGATGTCCGCCGTCGGTCCCTCCAGGGCGCCGAGCGCGGCGAGGGGGTCGTCCGGGAGCGACGCGGCCTGACGCGCGAGTCGCTCCTCGATCGCTTCGCGCACCCAGGCACCCATCGAGACGCGAGAGCGGTCCGCCGCCTTGCGGAGGCGCACGTCGAGCTCCTCGGGGATCAGAATCTGAAGCCGGTTCATGTGTGTATATACACACGTGTGTAAGACACATCAAGCGAGGGGCACGCCCCGACGCACGAAGCCCCCGGCCGCCGTCACGGTGGCCGGGGGCTCGGATGTTGCCCGACTGCGCCCACCCCGGGGTGGAGCGGTCCGTCGCCCGCTCCCGTCAGCGCATCCAGACGAGACTGAACCCGATCCCGTCGCCCGGTGCGTCCAGGAAGGCGAAGCTGGTCCGCAGCTCGAGCGCCTCGCCGACCTGGAAGTCGATCCCGAAGCCGAGGTTGAAGTCGAAGTCCGTGTCGTCAACCACGCCGGTATCCACCGAAGTCACGAAGAGTGTCGGCTGGCCGTACACGACGAACTCGAAGTCCTCGAGCTCGACCCGGCGGCCGAGCGAGATTCCGGCGGAGGGGACGATCCACGCGTCTCCCTCCGCGGTCCCGAGGCCGACGACCACCGAGCCGTCGAGCGGAAAGTCGTTCTCGGTCTGGTCGAGAACGGGCACCCGGCCCTCCACACCGATCACGAAATCGCTGCCCCCCGGGAAGTCGACGATCCCGCCGCGCACGCCGATGTCGAAGTTCTGGACGGCGACGCGGAACTGGCCCTCGATCCCGAAGTCGGCTCCGTCCGGGAAGCTGAGGACGGCTCCGAACTCCTGCTGCTCGAAGGCGCGGTAGGGCGCCTGGAACGTCGGGGTGAAGGTGGCCTGGGCCGCAGCGCTCTCCGGCGCGGTCGTGACCGCGCCGGCGACGAGCGCGAGCACGGCGAACTTCCTGAAGGACATCGAGATCTCTCCGTATCGTCGGTGATCGGGTGCGTCGGGCCCAAATGTATACGGGAAACCGTACGTTCCTAGCGTTTTCGCTTCAGGTCCGTTCACCACCCTCCGGGCCGCCGTCGCGCACGCGGCTGCCGGTCGGCCGTCGGCCGGTCGCCGGGGGGCAGCGCCGGCAGGAGTGTGCCGCCGCGCCGCGCGCTGATCGTCCGCCGGACGCGCTCGATCGCCTCCGCGGGCGGGACTCCGTCGCGGATCAGCCGGCGGACCCGGGCGGGAATCTCGAGCATCGCGTCGTCGCGCACGCGCTGGTCCATCGTCTGCCGCAGCGTGGCGATGGCCCGTTCCCGCGGGACCCCGCTCTCCATCAGCTCGGCGAGCACGAGGAGTGCGACCGGGGAGCGCGGACGATCTCGGGGCAGGTCGCGCAGTGCGTCGGCGGGAACGCCGCGCTGAATCGCGTCGGCCCCGGCGACCAGAAGCGGGACGCCCGCGTCGGCACCCAGAGCGGCGCGAGCCTCTCCGAGACGACCCGCGTACGCCCGGACGGCCGGCAGGAGCCGGTCGGCCGGGACGCGCTTGGCGGCCCCCTCGAGCGCCTTGTTGAACAGAGGCCCGGGCGGCACGCCCTCCACTGCGGCCTCTTCGGCCACGGCGAGGACTCCCTGGAAGACTTCGGGGGGGAGCGTCTGCTCCGCACGGTTGCGAGCCGCTTCCTGGGCCCGGAGCGGAAGGGCGTAGAACGTCGCCCCTGTCATGACGAGCGCAACGAGCGGCGCCGTGAGGCCCGAACGCATGCGAGGTCGGAATCTGAGGTTCATCGTGCTGCTCCTTCGATCACGAGGGTCGCCGTCGGGCGCCCCCACTCGTCCGGAGCGACGTCGGGGGCGTCGTCCGGCACGTACCATTCGTCGTCTACCAGGAAGCCGAAGTGGTGGATGCCCACCGGGACGGTGAGCACCACGCTCCACCTGCCTTCGTCGGGGGACATCGCCACGGGCTCCCAGAGGGTGAAGTCGCCGAGCACGGCGACGGATGCCGCGTCCGCTTCGACCGAGAGATGCACCGAGCTCGACGCTTCGCCGACCCCGACGACCCGGTGCAGGCCGCGCGCGGGATCCGTACCCGGGTCCGAGGCCCAGAGCGTCCGGCCGATGATCACTCCGCCTGCTTCGCTGCCCGGCTGTGCCAGCGTGAGCGGGTCGGGCTCCGAGCGACCCGCGAACCCGCGGGCGCTCCACGCCGAGCCGATCGGGAGGACGAACGCCACCCCGCCGGTCGTCTCGAGGGACGACGGGGTGTCCCAACGTTCGATCCGGATCTCGACGACCCCCCACCGGCCGGCGAACGAGAGTCGCCCCCCCACGCTGGCGTAGTCGCCCGCGGGGGTTCGGTGCCAGCCTCCGAGCGCGGAGAGGTTCGACGCCAAGGGGCCCAGCGTGATTTCTCCCGTTCCTCCGTACCGCCACAGGTCGTCCTCGAAGACGAAGCGTAGCCCCTGTGGCCGGCGGGCCAGCTCGAAGCGCGAGGTCCCCACGCCCCCGAGCCCGGTCAGTCGAGCCGCGAAGCGGTCGGTGCCGTACCGGAGGCTCGGTCCGCCCTCGACGGCGATCGCTTCGTATCGGTACGGCGCCCGAGTGCCCCAGCCCAGGACGCGCGCGTCCAGGCCCATGCTCCATCCCCCGACCCAGCGGCGCACGAGCGACCCCTCCACCGTCGCGGAGAGGAAGCTCCCGCCCGCGGCCTCGTCGAGCGTTTGGCCGAAGAGAACGGACGCGAAGCCGCCGCTGCCACCGCGGGCGTACCCGGAGGCGCGCACCCCTCCGACGACGTAGCGGGCCACGTCTCCTTCGACCCCCAGCGGCGGCCCGATCTGCGAGCCGCCGAGCTCGAGCGTCACGTGGCCCTGCGCGTGCACCGACGCCGGCACGTGGATCAGCGCGGCGGCGCACAGGAGCGCGACGCCGCTAGACGCCCGACGCAACGGCGAGCAGGGCATTCCGGTTTCCGAAGCCGTCGTCCCGGTACCGCTCGGCGTTGGGGTCGGTACGCCACTGCGCCTCGTCCACCAGGAACATGTACGCGTGGACGCCGGGCCGGACGGGCACCCGCCCCGTCCAGACACCATCGCCGTCGGGATCGACGAGGGCGAAGCTGGGCTCCCAATCGCTGAAGTCGCCGGCCACCGAGACGGAGACGGCCTCCGGCGCTTCCAGGACGAACTGCACGTACACGACCGTCTCTTCGGAAGGCGTGCCCGAAGACGCCGAGGGGCCGGCCGAGCCGCCGGGATCGGGTGCCTCCCCCCGGTACGGCAGGGCGACGAGCAGTGCGATCGAGGCCGCGACCAGCCCCGCGGCCAGCGGCGAGACGCGGATCGGGGCCGGTCGGACGAGCCACGCGAGCGCGCGCCGGAGCGGTCCGTCGGCGGGGAGGGCCTCGATCTCGGCCATGACCCGCTGTTCGAGCCAGGGCGGGGCGTTTCCGCCACCCGGAGCCGAAGACCGGAACGCGTCGAGCATTCGGTCCCAGGCGCTCGCCTCGGAGCGCTCCGCGGCGTCGAGCTCCACTGCTCGGTCGCCATCCAGGTGTCGGTGGATTCGGTCATTCATGCGTACTCCTCGAGCAGTCCCCGGAGCGCCTCACGGGCCCGGTGCACTCTCATCTTCAGCGAAGCGACCGAGACGTCCATCACGGCCGCGATCTCTTCGTAGCTCCGACCCTCCACGTGCTTGAGCACGAAGGCCTCCTTCTGCTCCGGCGTAAGCGCGTCCAGCGCCTGCCACACCCGGGCCCGCACCTCCGCTCCCTCCGCGTCGGAGGCAGGGTCCGCCGAGGAGCGCAGCGCCCCGTCCACGACGGTGAGAGGCACGTCGGGCTTCTGCGACCGGACGTGGTCTTTGCACAGGTTGGCCGCGATGCGGAAGAGCCACGCCCCCACCCGTTCCGGTTCGCGGCAGCGGGCCAGCTTGCGGTACCCCTGCACGAGCGCCCGCTGCACGAGGTCGGCGGCCTCGTCGGGTGAGCCCGTCATGCGGAGTGCGTGCGCGTGGAGCGTGTCGGCGTAGCGCCGCACGAGGAGGCGATACGCGTCCCGGTCCCCGGCGAGGACATCGCGTACGACCTGGGTGTCGGTGCGCTCCGCGTGATTCACGGGCTCCGAGGTTGGCGCCATCGATCCTGCAAGGTACACGCGCGGGCGCCGGCCCGGGATGGACCGGCGCCCCGACTGCGCGTGCCCTCAGGAGGTCGACGCCACCAGCCATGCCGAGATCGACGCCGAGCGCCACAGGGGCGCGATGCCCCGCACTCGACCCTCCTCGATCATGCTCAGGCCGAGCGCGTGCAGCTCGCCGGCCCGCTCGAGGGCGCGCTGCTGGAGCTCGGTCGGCTCGTCCCCCACCGCGGCTGTCGCCTCGTCCAGGAGTGTGCCCGAGACGTCGACGAGCAGCTCCACCTCGGCTTCCGTGATGCCGCCGGGCAGGACGACCGCCTTGAGGGCGGACCACTGGGCGTGGAAGGCGGCGTGAACCGCGCGGGCGTAGGAGCCGTTGCTCAGGGCCGTCTCGGCCCGGGCGAGCCACCGCTTCGCGAGCGCGAGCCAGCGGTTGCGGCGCTCGGTCACGTCTGCCGTCACTCCGTCCGAGGGTGCGACGTCGGTGACGTCGTCCGGCACCTCGTGATCGGTGATGAGGCGCTCGGCGAGTGCGACGGACGCGCCCGCGACCGCCACCTCGAAGCGCGCCCGGTCCTCCCCGATGTCGAAGGCGCGCAGGTGCCGGCCCCGACGGAGCCGCAGCCGCTGTTCGCCGAGCAGGGCCCACGACGCCGCGAGCAGCGTGTCGCCGGCCTCCAGCGCCGCCCGCGCTTCGGCGATGATGTCCTCGAGCTCGGCTCGTGTGGCTTCCGGGTCGTCGACCACCTCGTCGTCGAGCGTGGTCAGCGCGTCCTCGAGCCGTTCGATCAGATCCTCGACGGCTGCTTCGCCGCCCGTCGCGACCAAGGCGCGCGCCACCAGTCGGCGGGCGGCTCTGGAGAGCTCGAGCGCACGGCGGTAGTCGCGTGCCAGGTGGGCTCGTCGCGCCTCGGCGAAGGTGGTCGCGGCGTCCAGCCGGTGGGTCCGGGCCTCCTCGTCCACCTCCCGGCCCATCGTCGCGTCGGCGTCGGCCACCACGTCGGAGAAGGTCAAACCGGCGTCGAATGCGCCTTCGTCTTCGAGGACGGAGAGCTCGAGCTGCTCCTCCGCGGTGAGGTCGTCGAACAGCGGGTCCGTGCCGGCTTCGTCGCACGCTGCGACGACCAGCGCGGCCGAAAGGACCCAGAACCTGAGATCGTGCACCGTCTTCATGCTTTCTCCTTGGTTTCGGATCGCCCGAGCGACGGGCTTCCGACCCCAAGACGGTGCGAAGGCGGAAAAGGTAACGCGGGGATTTCTACCGGTCGCGATCCTCCGAGATCGGCGGTCCGCTCAGGTAGTCCACCGCCAGGCTCGCCAGGGCGCGGACCCCGATCGGGAGTGCACGCTCGTCGGCGTAGAAGTACGGGGAGTGGTTCGGGTGCCACAGCGACGGATCCTCCGGCGGCGAGATCCCGAGCCCGATGAAGAGCCCCGGAGCCTCCCGGGCGAAGTAGGAGAAGTCCTCGGCGCCGAGGGCGGGCGGCATGATCGTGAGTCCCTCGCCGGCCACGCGTCGCAGAGAGCTCTCCATACGTCCGGTGAGGTCGGGATCGTTGACCGTCACCGGGTAGCCCAGGTCGATCGTCACCTCCGCCTCCGCCCCGTTCGCCTCGGCGATGTTCTCGGCGATGCGGCGGATGCGCTCGTGCACGTCGGTGCGCGTCTCGGGGTTGAGGGTGCGCACGGTCCCCACCATCAGCACCGTGTCCGGGATGATGTTGCCACGGTTTCCTCCCTCGATCTGACCGATCGTCACGACGGCCGGCGAATCCGAGAGATCGGTCTGGCGGCTCACGATCTGCTGGAGTCCCATGATGATCTGCGAGGCGGTCACGATGGGATCGACCCCGCCCCACGGCATGGCCCCGTGCGTCTGTACACCCCGCACGACGATCCGCAGCCCGTCGGAGCTCGCCAGCATGCCGCCCGGCCGATACGCGATCGTGCCGACCGCCATGGGGAAGACGTGCAGCCCGAAGACTGCGTCCACATCGGGGTTCTCCATGGCGCCGTCCGCGATCATCGGCGCGGCGCCGCCGGGACCCTCCTCGGCGGGCTGGAAGAAGAACTTGACCGTCCCGGGCAGCTCGTCGCGCATCTCGGACAGGACGGAGGCGACACCCATGAGGATCGCGACGTGGTTGTCGTGTCCGCAGGCGTGCATGACCCCGACCTCGCGCCCCAGCCACTCGGCGGTGGCCTTCGAGGCGAAGGGCACGTCGGCGAGTTCGGTCACGGGCAGTCCGTCCATATCGGCGCGCAGCGCGACGACCGGGCCCGGGCGACTTCCCCGGAGGACGCCGACCACGCCCGTTCGGCCGACCTCGGTCGTGACGTCGATGTCGAGCGAGCGCAGGTGCTCTGCGACCAGCGCGGCGGTCCGGAACTCCCGGAAGCCGAGCTCCGGATGCGCGTGGACGTCCCGGCGCCACGCCACGACCTGGTCGTTGACCGCGGTGGCGAGCTCGTCGATGCGGGCGTGGAGGTCGGAGGCGGCCTGGGCGCGCAGCGAGGGCGGAGCGAGGGCCGACCCGGCGGTGCCGAGGGCGGCGAGGGCGAAGAGGAGCGTGCTTCGGTCCATCGGCTGTCGGTTCCTCGGTCGGAGCGTGAGAGCGGAAGCGTAATCGCCTCGCCCGAATCCGGCCAACGGCGGTACATTCCGCCCGCCTCTCGTGGCCGAGGCCTCTCGCGCCTGCGGCCGACGCTCGAGACCGGAAGGAAAGGCAAGCCCCCACGTTGAAGAGAATCCTGGTCACCGGAGCCGGCGGACAGATCGGCTCCTGGCTCGTGCCCCGCCTGCGCGACGAGTACGGAGCCTCATCGGTGATGGCCACCGACATCCGCCTTCTCGGACCGGAGGTCACGGACGCCGGTCCCTTCCAGGTGCTCGACGCCACCGATCCGAAGGCCGTGGGCCAGGCGGTCATGCGGCATCGAGCCGACACCGTCTACCACCTGGCCGCGATCCTCTCGGCGATCGGGGAGAAGGACCCCCGACTGGCCTGGCACGTGAACATGATGAGCCTCGAAGCCGTGCTCGAGGTGGCGCGCGAGCAGAGATGCGCCGTCTTCACGCCGAGCTCGATCGGCGTTTTCGGGCCCGACTCCCCGAAGGATCCCACGCCCCAGGACACGATCATGCGCCCGGCCACCATGTACGGGATCACGAAGGTGGCGGGCGAGCTGCTGTGCGACTACTACCACACGCGCTTCGGGGTGGACACGCGCGGCGTGCGCTTCCCCGGACTCATCTCGTACGGGGCGCCACCCGGGGGCGGGACCACCGACTGGGCCGTCGAGATCTTCCACGCCGCGGTCGAGCACGGGCGCTACACCTGCTTCCTGAGCCCCGAGAGCCAGCTCGACATGATGTACATGCCGGATGCGGTCGACGCCCTCCTCGGCGTGATGGAAGCCGACCCGGCGCGCCTCGTGCACCGGAACGCATTCAATGTCACCGCCATGCAGCTCGCGCCCCGAAAGCTCGCTGCCGCGATCCAGGAGCACGTGCCCGGTTTCGAGATCGAGTACGACATCGATCCGGTGCGCCAGGCCATCGCCGACTCCTGGCCGGACCGTATCGACGACTCCGCCGCGCGTGCGGAGTGGGGCTGGTGCCCGCGCTACGACGATGCCGCGATGACCGCGGACATGTTCGAACACATCCAGACACGTTGAAGGAGCCTCCATGCCGGTCGATCGCCTGAGCACCGTCCTCGAGCAGAACGTCGCCGGCCTCGAGGAGGCCGGGACCGCCAAGGGCGCCGAGTCCGTCGTGGTCGGCGTCCGGCCTGCGGAAGGGGAGCGTGGACCGCGGTTCCTCCTCGAAGGCGAGGGCGACAAGGAGTTCCTGCGCATGAACTCGAACTCGTACCTCGGCATGGGGCTGCGCCCCGAGGTCATGGAAGCCGAGGAGCGGGCCACCTCCCAGTTCGGGGCGGGTCCCGGTGCGGTGCGCTTCATTTCCGGCAGCTATGCTGCGCACGTGGCACTCGAGCGCGAGCTGGCCGAGTTTCACGGGCGTGAGGCCGGCATGATCTTCTCGTCCGCCTATGCGGCGATCCTCTCCACGATCGTACCGCTGGTTACCGCGGATACGGTGCTGATTTCGGACGAGCTCAACCACAACTGCATCATCAACGCGATGCGGCTCGCACGGCCCGCCGGAAAGGCGATCTACGCCCACAACGACATGGGAGAGCTCGAGGCGGCGCTCGAGGAGTGGAAGGGCAGGGCACGCCGTGCTCTGGTCGTGACCGACGGGATCTTCTCGATGCGCGGCGACCACGCTCCGCTCGACGAGGTGTCGGCGCTGTGCGCGAAGCACGACGACGCGTACGAGGAGAACGTGGTGAGCGTCGTGGACGACTCGCACGGAGTGGGTGCCTTCGGCCGAACGGGGCGGGGCGTCGAGGAGCATACGGGCTCGACGCCCGTCGACGTCCTCGTCGGGACGCTGGGCAAGGCGTTCGGCGTGAACGGCGGCTACGTCGTGGCGAATGCCGCGACGATCTCGTTCCTGCGCGAGTCCTCGCCCATGTACATCTACTCGAACCCGATCACCGTCGGCGAGGCCGAGGCGGCGCGTGCGGCTCTCCGCATCCTCGACAGTGACGAAGGCGTCACGCTGCTCGAGCGGCTGCGCTCTCTGACCCGGCGCTTCGAGGAGGGGCTGGGACGCATCGGCATCGAGACGATCCCGGGAGAGCACCCGGTCGTGCCCCTCATGATCCGTGACACGGCGCGGACGCACCAGCTCGTTCGGCACCTCTACGACCACGGGGTTCTCGTGACCGGGTTGGCGTACCCGGTCGTCCCGCGCGGGGACGAGGAGATCCGGGCCCAGGTGAACGCGGATCACACGGAGGCGGACATCGACTACGTGCTCGGTGTGCTGGAGGCGGCCGCGGCCTGACCGGAGTATCTTCGGCGGGATCGGGCCGAACACCGAAGAGGAGAGTCGCGTGACACCGGAGAACGAAAGCCGGGACGCTGCCGGGCCGGAGCGGGAGCGACGGACGAACCGGGCCCTCCGCCTTCAGGTGCAGGAGCTCCTGACGCTGATCCGCGAGTTCTACCATACCTGCCACATGGTGGCGGTTGGCCAGCTCGAGCCCTCGCGCGCCAAGTCGAAGGCCCATGCGCTCGAGGAGCAGCTGCAGTCCCTGATGGCCGATATGCTCGAGGAAGCCGGGGCCGAGGAGGGCCTTTCGGAATGATCGTCTTCCGTCCATCGCTTGCCACCGGGCTCGTTTTCGGCCTCGCTCTGGTGAGCGCGTGCGAGCCACCGCGCACGGGAGTCGGCGAAGGGTCGGGGACGCCCGAGGGCGTCGAGCGGGACGCCGTCGCGGCGGTCTTCGACGGCCGTGCCGGGGCGTGGGTCGACCTCACCCACCCCTTCGGACCGGGCACCATCTACTGGCCGACCGACACCGTCGGCTTCCGGCTCGACACGCTCGTGTACGGACCGACCGAGGGCGGCTGGTTCTACGCCTCGTACGCCTTCGCCACGGCGGAGCACGGAGGCACACACCTGGACGCTCCGATCCACTTTGCGCACGGGCGCCGCACCACGGACAGAATCCCGCTCCGCAGCCTCATCGGACCGGCGGCCGTGATCGACGTCACCACCCGGGCCCACCCCGACTACGTGATCACGATCGACGACCTCTCGGCGTGGGAGGCGGCTCACGGACCTCTCCCCGCGGGCGGCATCGTCCTCCTGCGCACGGGGTGGGGGAGCCGGTGGGCAGATCGCACCGCGTATCTCGGGACGGACCTCGTCGGGCCGGAAGCGGTTCCCGAGCTGCACTTCCCCGGGCTCTCCGCCGAGGCCGCCCGGTGGCTGGTCGAGGAGCGCGACGTGGTCGCGGTCGGGATCGACACGCCCAGCATCGACTACGGGCAGAGCGCGAACTTCGCCGCGCACGTGACGCTCTTCTCGTCGGAGATCGTGGGCTCCGAAAACGTCGCCGGCCTCGAGCAGCTGCCCGAGGCCGGCGCGTACGTCGTCGCCCTGCCGATGAAGATCGAGGGCGGCAGCGGCGGACCGCTGCGGATCGTGGCTTTCGTGCCGGACGGTCTCTAGTTCGCGGGACCGCGGTAGGTGCCGTGGCAGCCGGAGCATGTCTGCCGAACGCCCTGCATCGCTGTCCCGATCTGCTCCGCGTCTCCCGTGCGCGAGGCCGTGACGAGCCGCGCCGTGGCTGTCTGGATGTCGGTCACCTTGTCCATGAAGTCGTCCCGGTCGGACCAGATCGCCGGGAGAGCCCGCCCACCCGTGGAGCCCTCGGGGAAGACGTTGGCGAGCGCCTGCGCCATGCGGTCGAACGCAACCGCGTGGTGCTCGGCGTGGCCCACCGGGGCAGCATCGGTCAGCGCGGCGCCGACGCCGCCCATGTGGGTGCGGAACGCCTGCATGAGCCCCTGGCGGTACTCCACGACGGTCGGGGCGTTCTGGGCGCGAGCACCGCTGGGGGCGACGATGGCGGCGGTCAGCGCGAGGGCGAGGGCGGTGGGCAGCGGCTTCACGGGGTCACTCCCGGTTGAGAGAGAGGCTCTGCTTGGAGTAGGTATTTCTACGGGCCCGCCAGAGTAGTCGGCCTGCGTCGATCACGCGAGGGCCTCCGGCCGATGTCGGTTGGCACGAGCCGATGGGCATTGAAATTCTGTCACCCACCTTCGGCGGATTCGGGAGTCGGTGGAGTCGGCGGATTCGGCGGAGTCGGTGGGCGAGCTCGGCGCGAGGTCGGGCCCCGAGGAGGGAACGCGTGGACGTAGACGTGGTGGACGCAGAGCTGACGGAGACGTGGTGGCAGACCGTCCGCCACGCCGTAGCCGGGACCGGCGGGGACCCCACGAAGGGGCCGCTGACCCGGGCGGTGGTCCTCCTCGCGATCCCGATGGTGCTCGAGATGGCGATGGAGTCGATCTTCGCCGTCGTCGACATCTTCTTCGTCTCCCGCCTCGGCGACGAGGCGATCGCGGGCGTGGCGCTCACCGAGTCGTTGGTGACCATCGTCTACACGGCCGCGATGGGTCTGAGCATCGGAGCCACCGCGATGGTGGCGCGACGGATCGGCGAGGGTGACCGCGACGCCGCGGCACGGGCTACGGTCCAGGCCGTCCTCTTCGGTTCCGGCCTCGCGGCCGTCTTCGGCGTCGCCGGTGTCGTCTGGGCCGAAGAGCTCCTTCGACTCATGGGCGCCGGGCCCGCGACCATCGCGACGTCGCTCGGGTACACGCGGCTGCTTCTCGGCGCGAACGCCGTCATCGTCCTCCTCTTCCTCCAGAACGCGGCGTTCCGCGGCGCGGGTGACGCGGCGATCGCGATGCGCGTTCTCTGGCTCGCCAATGGAATCAACATCGTCCTGGATCCCTGCCTGATCTTCGGACTCGGGCCCTTCCCGGAGCTCGGCCTCACGGGCGCGGCCGCGGCGACGACCATCGGTCGGGGTACCGCCGTCCTCGTCCAGCTCTGGACGCTCCTGCGGGTCGGCGACCGGCTGCGCGTCCGTCTGCGGCACGTCCGCGTCGAGCCCGCCCTCATGGTGCGTCTCGTGCGCCTCTCGGCCACCGGCACCCTGCAGATCTTCATCGGGATGGCGAGCTGGATCGGGCTCATCCGCATCATCGCGGGCTTCGGCTCCGAGGCGCTCGCAGGGTACGCCATCGCGCTGCGCGTCGTCCTCTTCGCGCTCCTTCCCGCCTGGGGCCTCTCGAACGCCGCGTCGACGATGGTCGGACAGGCCCTCGGCGCCGGCGACGCAGAGCGGGCCGAGGCGTCCGTCTGGGTGGCCGCGAAGATGGACCTCGCCTTCCTGGGCTCCGTCGGGGTCCTCTTCCTGGCGTTCGCGCCGGGGATCGTGAGCCTCTTCGGAGGGACGGAGGCCGCGCGCGTGTACGCCGTCGACTGCCTCCGGATCGTCGCGGCCGGCTTCCCCTTCTACGCGTACGGGATGGTCGTCACGGCCGCCTTCAACGGCGCGGGCGCCGTGTGGACCCCGACCGTAATCAACCTCTTCTGCTTCTGGCTCTTCGAGCTCCCCCTCGCCTGGGGGCTGGCGTACCTCCTCGAGTGGGGACCGAACGGGGTCTTCTCCGCGATGGCGCTCGCGTACGCGAGCCTCGCCGTGGTGAGTGCGGCGATCTTCCGGCTGGGGCGATGGAAGACTGCTTCGGTCTAGGGTGCTCGGCCTGCAGCGGCCGTCGCCGGTCCGCGTGAGCGCTCGACCCGGCCCCTTCGACCCCGCCGAGCGTCTGCGTGAAGCGGAGCGGATGGACGACCCGTCGCTCCACCCGGAGGAGCATCGTCGTGCGCTGGACGGGCTTCGGCGCATCAATCGCGTCTCCCTCGCGGGGTGGCGTGTTTGGCGCGAGGTCCGGGAGCTGGACTCCTCCTTCCGTGCGTCAGGCCGGCCGCTCCGCGTGCTCGACGTCGCGTGTGGGGGTGGCGACGTCCTCCACGAGGTCGGGCGGCGCGCCCGCGCCTCGGGTGTCGAGGTGGAGCTTCACGGCTGCGACGTGAGCCCGCTGGCGCTCCGGCACGCGGAACGCGGGGCCCCGGACGGGGTCGTGCTCACCCTCTCGCGAATCGACGCCCTGAACGGACCTCTCCCCGGCCCCTTCGACCTCGTGACCTGCTCGCTCTTCCTGCACCACCTCTCGCGCGAGGACGCCGTCATGCTCCTAGAGCGGATGAAAGCGTCGGTGCGCCACCGGCTCTTCGTCCAGGACCTCCTGCGAACCCGTCTCGGCTGGGCGTTGGCGTGGGTCGGGGTGCATACCCTGACCACGTCCGAGGTGGTG
>JANQME010000466.1 GCA_028280205.1 Longimicrobiales bacterium | reverse complement strand
TCTTCGCGCGCACGAACCTCATCGACTCGGTCCAGGACGTGCCGTACGGGCAGGTGCCGGAGTGGTTCACGAACTGGGAGACGACCGGGCTCGTTGCGTTCGACGACGCGAACGGCGACGGGCGCATCCAGTACGTCGGCCCCGAGTCGCCGATGACGAACGAGCTCACCGTGGATCGCGACATCATGGTGCTCGCGAATCCGGAGATCGCGAATCTACCCCCGTGGGTGGTGGGGCTGGTCGCGGCGGGCGGGCTGGCCGCGGCGCTCTCCACGGCCGCCGGTCTGCTCCTCGTCATCTCGTCGGCGGTGAGCCACGACCTGCTCAAGCGCAGCCTCAAGCCGGACATCACGGAAAAGCAGGAGCTCGTCGCCGCGCGCATCGCGGCCGGTGTGGCCGTCGTCATTGCCGGCTACTTCGGGATCAACCCGCCCGGCTTCGTCGCGCAGGTCGTCGCCTTCGCCTTCGGGCTCGCGGCGTCGTCGTTCTTCCCCGCGATCGTGCTCGGGATCTTCTCCAAGCGGACCACGCGCGAGGGCGCGATCCTCGGCATGATCACCGGGATCACCTTCACGGCCACCTACATCGTCTGGTTCAAGTTCGTGCGGCCCGAACTCAACACCGCCGAGCACTGGTGGCTCGGGATCAGCCCCGAGGGGATCGGGACGCTCGGGATGCTCCTGAACTTCGTGGTGACGGTCACGGTGTCCCGCTTCACGCCCGCGCCGCCGCCTCAGGTGCAGGTGCTGGTCGATCTGATCCGCGTGCCGCGCGGGGCGGGGGAGGCGCACGAGCTGAGCGTGTGACTAGGACGATCATCCGCATCTAACTATTTTAGTCAGATGAAGAAGGCGTCGATCAGCACCCTCAAGGCCCATCTCTCCCGGTACCTTGACGCCGTCAAGAGCGGGGAGGAGATCATCGTGACCGATCGAGGCCGTCCCGTCGCACGTCTCTCCGCGCTCGATCCCGGCGCCGAGGTGGGCGGCCGGATCGCTCGGCTCGTCCGGGAAGGCCGTGTGCGCGCACCCGTGTCCGAGCAGGCGGTGTCCGAGGGCCTGGCCGGAAGGCTTGCCACGCCGCTCGCGGCGGATCCGGACGGCGTCTCGCTGAAGGCTCTGCTCGACGAACGTTCGACCGGGCGCTGATGCGCTTCTGGGACTCGTCGGCGCTCATCCCGCTTCTGGTCGATCAGCCGTCGACGGAGCCCGCGCGGCGCCTCCTCGAAGAGGATCCGGCGTTGGCGGTCTGGTGGGCCACACCGATCGAATGCGCTTCGGCGTTCGCCCGGCTTCGCCGCGAGGGAATCGTCACGGAGGAGGTCGAGGCCGCACTCTCCCGCAGGCTCATCGAGCTCCGCGACGCGTGGTTCGAGATCGTGCCGGGAGACGGAGTCCGGGATCAGGCGCTCCGCCTGCTTCGGATCCATCCGCTGCGCTCTGCGGACGCGATGCAGCTCGCGGCCGCGCTCGAATGGTCCGGCTCGCCGGCGAGCGGCGACCTCGTGACGTTCGACCACAGGTTGGCACGCGCGGCGCGGCGCGAGGGGTTTCGTGTCCTGGGCGTCTCGGGGGGCTGACCGCCGTGGTCTGACCCGTCCGCGATCCGCCCACCCCTACGAGATCAGCCTCCCGTCCCGCGTCAGCACGATCGCCGGCAGTCCGAGCTGCTCCACCGCCGCGTTGAAGCGCTGCAGCTCGTTCTCCAGGATCGACTGGTACCGCCCCCGGATCGCGCTCCAGTCGGCGTTCAGGTCGTCGAACCGCCGGTAGGCGGCTGCCGGAGGCCGGCCTTCACGGCCGCCCGAGATGTATCCGTCGACGCCCGTCACGTAGTTGTAGAGCTCGACGAGCTGGTTATCGAGCTGTGGCGGGAAGCGGATGGGATCCTGCCCCGAGCGATTGCGGGTCTGCATCATCTCTTCCTGCACGACCTGCGCATTCTCCGACAGCGTATCCGCCAGCGGCTGGAGCGTCCCGTCCTGGTTCGCGATCGCCGCGCTCTCCATGACCGCTTCGACCTGCTCGCGCACGCTCACCAGCGTCTCGATCGCGTCGGTCACCTGATCGATCGAGTCCCGGATCGCGAGGCCCACACGAAGCTGCTCCTCGTACTCGGCGGCAGCGACCTCGGGTAGGCGTGGGTCCGGGCGCAGCTCCAGCTCGGCCTCGCCGACCACGGAGCCGTCCACGGTGAGGCGCACGTCGTACCTGCCGGGCGGCGCCTTGATGCCCCCTGTGTAGCCCCAGATGACTGCGTCCTCGGGGACTCGCGGACCGGGGTAGAAGAGATCCCACGCCACGCGGTTCAGCCCCGCCGTGGCCGGGATGCGATCGGTCCGGAAGTCGGCGGCGGCGGTCGAGTCGCTGGAGAAGCCGCGCACCACGCCCCCGCGCGCGTCGAGCACCTCGACGGTGACCTCGTCCGCGTCGTCGGCGAGCCAGTAGTGGATGAGCCCACCCTGCGGAACCGGATCGGGCGAGAGCTCCGCGAGGCCGCCCCCCGAGCCGGCCGCGTTCACGCGGTACGCGGGTCGCGGGTCGAAGAGGTACGTCGCGCCCTCCGTCGCGTCCCCGGCGATCTCGCGCAGTGGCGAGATGTCGTCCAGGATCCAGAACGAACGTCCCTGCGTCGAGATCACGAGGTCGTGGTGGGCGACGCGCATCCCGGTCACCGGAGTGATCGGCAGGTTCTGCTGGAGCGACTGCCAGCCCTCGCCCCCGTCCAGCGAGACGAAGAGCCCGAACTCCGTTCCGGCGAAGAGAAGACCCTCGTGCTCGGGATCCTCGCGGACGGTGCGCACCGGATGGTCGTCCGGGATGCCGTCCGTGATCATCTCCCACGATCCGCCCCAATCGTCGGTGCGGAAGACGTACGGCCGGAAGTCGTCGAGTCGGTACGCCTGCACCGCGATGTACGCCCGGCCCGGCGCGTGCACGGAGAGCTCGATCTCGTCGACCGTGCCGAGCTCCGGCATTCCCGGTGGGGTGATGTCCGTCCACGTAACGCCGTCGTCGCGGGTGACGTGGAGACGCCCGTCGTCTGAGCCGGCCCAGATCTCCGTCGGATCCGTGGGTGACTCGGCGATCGAGAAGACGACGCCGTAGATCTCCACGCCGGTCACGTCGGCGTTGATCGGGCCGCCGGACTGGTCCTGATGCGCCGGATTGTTCGTCGACAGATCCGGGCTGATCGACTCCCACGTGTCGCCGCCGTCGCGCGAGCGGTTCACGAACTGCGAGCCGTGGTAGACAGTCTCCGGGTCGTGCATCGACACGAGCATCGGGGACACCCACTGGAAGCGGTGCACGAGGTCACGCGTCGCCATCCCGAGCTGGAGCTGCGGGTAGAGGTTCACGTTCTCCACCTGGTCGCGCGCGATGTCGTAGCGGTCGATCACGCCGCCGTAGCAGCCCGCGTACACGAGGTTCGGGCGGTCCGGGTGCAGCGCGATCGGCCCGGTCTCGCACCCGCCCACGTTTTGCCAGTGCTCCTTCGGATAGAGCGTGTTGCTCGACGTCCACGCCGGCACCGAGATCGTCGTGTTGTCCTGCTGCGCGCCGTAGAGGCGGTACGGGAAGCCGTTGTCGACGATGACGTCGTAGAGCTCGGCGGTCGGCTGGTTGTAGTACGTCGACCACGTCTCGCCGCCGTTCACGGTGACCTGGCCGCCCCCGTCGTTCGCGACGACCATCCGGTCCGGGTCGTCGGGGTGGATCCACAAGTCGTGCACGTCGCCGTGCGGCACCGGGATCGATTCGAACGTCACGCCGGCGTCGACCGAGCGGTACAGCGCGGTGTTGAGGGCGTAGACCGTGTTGGGATCCTGCGGGTCGGCCTGCACGTGCGTGTAGTACCAGGCGCGCTGGCGGAGGTTGTTCTCCGAGTTCGTGCGGGTCCACGTCGCGCCCGCGTCGTCGGAGCGGTAGACGCCTCCGTCCGGCTCGGCCTCGATGATCGCCCAGATCCGGTCGGGGTCGGCCGGCGAGACGCTCACGCCCACCTTGCCCACCACGCCGGTCGGGAGCCCACCCTCGAGCTTCGTCCACGTGTCGCCGCCGTCCGTCGTCTTGTAGACGCCGCCCTCCTCGGCCCCCGAGATCATCGCCCACGGCTTGCGCTCGCCACGCCACGCGCCGGCGTACATTTCGCGCGGGTTCACCGGGTTCATCGTCAGGTCCGAGGCCCCGGTCGAGTCGTTGAGCGCGAGGATGTGCTCCCAGCTCTCGCCCCCGTCCCGGGACCGGAAGACGCCGCGCTCGGGGTTCTTCCCGAACGGATGGCCGAGCGCCGCCACGTAGACGAGATCCTCGTCACGGGGGTGCACCTCGATCCTGCCGATCTGTCCGGCCTCCGGGAGGCCGATGAAGCGCCAGGTGCGCCCCGCGTCCATCGACTTCCACACGCCCCGGCCGGTCGAGGTGTTGCCCCGGATGTCGGCCGAGCCGGTGCCCGCGTAAATAACGTTGGGGTCGGAGGCCGCGACCGCGACCGCGCCGACCGACCCGCCGAAGTCGTCGTCCGAGATCGCGCGCCAGGTGACGCCGTTGTCGTCCGTCTCCCACATCCCGCCGCCGGTCGTGCCCATGATCCACCGGTCCGGGTTGCCCAGGAAGCCGGCCACGGCCGAGGAGCGCCCGCCGCGGTACGGTCCCACCATCCGCCACGTGAGATCCTTGAAGGCGTCCGCCTCGGACTGGGCCGAGCCGGGAGCGGGAAGTACGAGGGTCGCGCAGGTGGCGACGAGTGCGAGGCGGAGGTGGCGCGTGCTGCGGGGATGGAGCGTTCGCATGGCAGGGCGGGCGGTGGCGGATCAGGGTGGTCGATCGTGGCGTGTTCCGGGGCGCGCGAGCGCTTCCCGAACCCCGGGCGAGCGGGGGACGGTAGGCTGGGCCCCGACTGCGGGCAATGCAGCGGCCGCCCGTTGCTCCATGACTCCTACCGATTCCTCATGTGGTCCGCGACCGCCGCGAAGCGCTGTTTCAGATAGCTTCTCAGCTCGTCCTCCATCTCGTGCTCGTCGAGCGCCCGGTCCATGCACCAGAGCCACTCGTCGCGCTCGGCGTCACCGATGGGGAAGGGGAGGTGACGGGCGCGCAGCATGGGGTGGCCGTGGCGCTCGACGTAGAGAGGCGGTCCGCCTGTCCACCCGACCAGGAAGAGGAGGAGCTTCTCGCGGGACGACTCGAGGTCTGGAGGGTGCAGGGCGCGGATCCCGGCCGCCTCGGGGGCTTCGTCCATGAGGTCGTAGAAGCGGTCGACCAGCGCCCGGATGCCCGGCTCGCCGCCCAGGAGCTCGAAGTGGGATGCCGACGTCCGCTCGCTCACGCACTCCCCTCCTGCACCCGGAAGACGGCCAGCGCGCCGAGGGCCCCGATCAGGGGCCCGATCCAGTAGAGCCAGAGGTTCCCGAGATCCCCCTCGCCCATGAGCGCGTCGACCAGTATCGGGCCTGTTCCCACGGCCGGGTTGAATGCCGCGCCCGAGACGTCCCCCACGGTGAAGGCCCCCCCG
This sequence comes from Longimicrobiales bacterium, assembly GCA_028280205.1. Lineage (GTDB taxonomy): Bacteria > Gemmatimonadota > Gemmatimonadetes > Longimicrobiales > Gaopeijiaceae > UBA2589. Next base: position 494 of record JANQME010000466.1, on the reverse strand, counting down.
GTGACCACGAGCCCGATCGCGACCCCGTAGTACTGGTTGCCGGCGCTGCGCTTCGAGATGGCCACGTTGAAGATCACGAGCACCAGCGCGAGCGTGAGCAGTACCTCCGCGAGGAGCGCCTGCGTCGTCGTGTACGCGCCGCCGGGCGCGAGCGCGAAGGTCTGTCCGGTGAGGAGCTGCACGGTGCTCGCGGCGAGCCATGCGCCGAAGAGCTGCGCGGCGACGTACGGAACGACATCGGAGCGGCCGGTCGTTCCCGTCAGGAAGAAGCCCACCGTAACCGCCGGGTTGTAATGCGCTCCGGAGACGGGCCCGCCCATGTATACGAGCGCGGTCAGCATGAGGCCGACGGCCAGTGGTGCGAGCGGCGTTCCGGCGAGGACGACCATGCCGATCGTCAGGACGAGGAAGTACGTGCCGACCAGCTCGGTCAGGTACCGGCTCACGGGAGTCGCCTCGAGTCGGAGGGTAGAGGAGTGGTGAGGTTGGGGGCG
>JANQME010000407.1 GCA_028280205.1 Longimicrobiales bacterium | reverse complement strand
CTCGGTCGCATCGTTGAGCGCCTGGAAGCCGAAGTCCAGCCCCGCGATCGTACGGATCGGCCGCTCCCCTCTGGGCGTGTCGATGAGCCGCTCGAAGATCTCGACGACGACCTGCGCGTCGGTCGGCGCTTCACCGTCCTCGAAGAGCTGCGTCACCGTCGACTGAAAGCCGCCGAAGAACTCACCGACGTGCCCGTACGCACTCATCACCTCTTGGCGAGAACCCTGCTTCATGTTCTCGAAGAAGTTCGTCTCGAACGGTCCCGGCTCGACGATTACGACGTCGATCCCCAGGGGGGCCAACTCGTAGCGCATGGCTTCGCTCAGACCCTCGAGGCCCCACTTGCTCGCGTGGTAGACACCGAGTCCGGGGAATGCGGCGCGTCCGGCCGTCGAGCTGACCTGGATGATGAGCCCGTCGCCCTGCACGCGCATGCCCGGCAGAACGGCGTTCGCGACCCGCGCGGTCCCCACGATGTTCAGATCGAGCTGAGCGAGGATCTCGTCCCCTTCGAACGACTCGACCGGGCCACCGTACCCGTATCCGGCATTGTTGATCAGGACATCGACCCCGTCCGTCTCGGCGACCGCCTTGCGGACACTGGCGTCCGACGTCACGTCCATCTCGTGAACGGAGATCGAGACACCCTCGGATGAAGCGAAGTCCCGCAACTCCTGTGCCTTGGTGGCGTTTCGACCGTCGACGGCCCGCATGGTCGCGTAGACGTGATGACCCTTGCTCGCGAGGGTCCGGGCAGCGTCGAGCCCGAAGCCGCTGCTGCAGCCGGTGATCAGGATCTTCCTGGACATCGTTCCTCCTGGGCAGTGGGAGCGCCCGGGAAGCTAACGGCGGCGGGAAGTGGCTGGAGGTGGAACGTCGTCACTCCGCGCGGAGACTCACCCCGGGGTCGACGCGAGAGGCCCGAAGAGCCGGTCCGAAGCAGGCGACCAGAGATACCAGCGCGAAGGCCAGGACCACCGTCGCATAGGTCGCAGGGTCCCACGTGGAGACGCCGATCAGGAACGGCCTGATTCCCGGCGTAAGCGCGGCCGCGAGGCCCACACCGATCCCCATGCCGAGGGTCGTGAGCAGGAACCCGCGCTTCAGCACCGACCTCATGATGTGCAGGCGGCCGCCGCCGAGCGCCATGCGGACCCCGACCGAGCGAAGATCGCGGCTCACGGTGTACTGGACGAGGCCGTACAGCCCGACCGAGGCGAGGACGAGGGCGATCAACCCCATCACCCCGATCACCGCCGCCCCGACACGCTGAGGAAGCAACCCGTCGGAGAGCGTCTCGCGGACCGTTCGGACCTCGACCCGTCGGAGATCCGGGGCCACTCCGCTCACCACCATACCGATCGATTGGACGAACTCGACGGGATCCGCCTGTGTGCGGAAGAGCACGGTGCCGCGCTGCCGTAGCCGACCTCCGAAGGACAGGTAGATCAAGGGATCGGGTGAGTCGTCCTGGAGGATGTATCGGACGTCTCGGGCGACGCCGACGATCCGGATCGGCTCCCGATCGACCTCCACCGTTCGCCCGAGTGGAGTCTCCCCGGGAAAGAACCGCTCGACGAACGCCTGAGAGACGACCGCGACGCGCACCGGAGCAGCGTCGTGTACCTCTCCGATCGGATCCCCTCTCAGCAACTCGACACCCAGGGTCTCGAAGTACCCGGATCCCACGGTCCGGACATCGAGAGGGAAGCCCATCTCGTCCGGGGCGTGCTCGACACCGGGAATGACGACGCGCCCGGGGGTGCGCGCCACGCCGATCGGGGGGGATGCGCTGAGGGCGACCGCATCGATACCGGGCAGGGACGCGACCTGGCGCACGATCTCGTCCTGAAGATCGATCGCCTGGTCCGGGCCGTACCGGTCGGGATCGAACTGCAGGCTCACGCTCGCCACCCGGTCGGCGTCGAAGCCCGGATCGGCTTCCAGACCTGCGGACAGCGCACGAACGAAGAGACCGGAGGAGATGGCGAGCAGCACCGAGAGCGCCACCTGCGTGACGACGAGCGTCGCTCGGACCCGGTGCGTGCCTCCGCTCGACGTGCCGCGTTCGCGCAGAACGCCCGCCGGATCTCGACGCGCGATGTGCAGGCTCGGCACGAGGCTGGCCAGGAACGCCGCCAGCAGCGAAGCCGCGGCCGTGAGGCCGAGCACCCGCCAGTCGAGCCGAAGGTCCAGACCCAGTCCACCCGATGCCGCCGCGACGAAGTCGCGAAGCACCGCGGTGGCCCACGCGGCAAGGCCCAGAGCGAGAGCCGTGGCCGCCGCCGCCAGCAGCGCGGTCTCCATGGTCATCTGAGCCAGAAGGCGGCGGGAGCCGGCGCCCACGGCGAGACGGATCGCGATCTCACGCTCCCTCGTCATGGCCCGCACGAGCAGAATGCCGCCGACGTTGAGGCAGGCCACGAGAAGCACGAGTCCAGCCACCAACGTGAGGATCGCCGTGAAGGTGTGGACGCCGACGCGAAGGCTCTCGTCGATGCCGGTCACGGCGACGACCCGGACTCGATGACCACGGTTGACCTCGGGGTGCGCCGCCTCGATGCGCCGCGCGATCTCGTTCAACTCGGCCTGCACCTCGGCCTCGCTCACCGCCGGCCGTCGACGGCCCATCAGCTCGAGGAACTTCCCTTCTCGATCCTCGGCGGTGAAGCCCGACCGGTACGAGCCGACCTCGCTGAGCGGCGTCCACATGTCCGTCGGGAAGCCGATGAACGTGCCGCGGAAGGGGGGAGAGGCGACCCCGATGACGGTGACCGTTGCATCGTTGACGCGAAGCGTCGAGCCGACCACGTCGGGTGAGCCTCCGAGTCTGCCCTGCCAGAAGGCGTGACTCACCACGACGACCGGATCTGTCCCCCAACCCGTGAACGCGGGCAGGCGGACCGTTCCCATGTGGGCACCGACCCCGAGGACCTCGAAGTAGTCTGAAGACACGATGGACACGACCACTCGGTCACTCGTGGGGAGATCGCCGAGCGGGACGCGCGTCGCCGTCGTCGCCAGCAGATTCCGCAGCACGTCGTTCTGGCTCCGTAGGTCTCGGAAGTCTCCCACGGAGAAGCCCGTGAAGCTGTTCCCGCCCGGTACGTCCGCGAGCACGTGGACCAGAGTCTCCTGATCGTGCACCGGGAGGGGCCGGAGCAGCACCTCGTTCACCAGCGTGAACGTGACCGCGTTGGCTCCGATCCCGATCGCGAGCACGGCTGCGACGGTGAGCGCGAAGACCGGGCCGTGCCGGATCGTGCGCAGGGACAGCCGGAGGTCCATGAGGAGGCCGTCCAGGACCCCCCGAAGTCCGGCACCCTGCGGATGAGCGGGAGAAGGTGGGTCGGGCGTCGAGTCGAGCAGCGCGGCGGCACGGGCCGGATCGCCGAACGCCTCGATGAGTTCGTCCAGTGACCTGCCCCGCGAGAGTCCGTCGAGGAAGTGGTCCCGGAAGTCCTCGCGGATACGCCGGGCCGCCCGGCCCCGAGCCCCGGAGCGTGACATGTACTCCTCGATGATCGCCGCGGCCCGCTCGGGCAGCTCGTCCATCCCACGCTCGCTCATGCGAAGCCCAGGCCGCGCATCGCGCGCACCAGACGACCCCACTCCTTCTCGTGCGACGAGAGCCAGGCGCGGCCGTTCGGCGTGATGGAGTAGTACTTGCGACGCCGCCCGCTCTCGACGCGCTCCGAAGACACCGTCACCAAGCCCTGAGACTCGAGCTTGTAGAGCAGCGGGTAGAGCGTCGAGTGGCCCATGGCTACGACACCCTCGGACCGCTCCTCCAGTGCCTCCGCCATCTGGTAGCCGTACATCTCCCTGGACTCCAGCAGCTTGAGCACGGCCAGGGGTCCGGCACCCCTCATCCACTTCGACCCGACGCGCGTCACAGTATATCGCCTCCCATAGTATGCGACACACAATATTGATGCCCGACCTGCGGAGCAAGCGAGGACACTGTGGAGGCCTGATTCCCGAGAGGCGGTCGTGGCCGCGCTCGGTGTACCTTCCACGCTCACTGACGCGATCTCGACCGGCATGGCTTCCGTATCGCACAGCTCGGAGCACTTCTCCGACCGGGCTACCCAATACGCTCGGCACCGACCCACCTACCCGTCCGCCCTCGTGCAGGAGCTGGCCGACCTCGTGTCGGACCGGAGATTCGCGTGGGATGCGGGATGCGGCTCCGGGCAGCTTTCTCCCGCGTTGGCGACACGCTTCAGAAGCGTCGTCGCGACGGACGCCAGCCCGGAGCAGATTCGTGAGGCCGCACCGCACCCGAGAGTCGACTACCGATGTGCATCGGCGGAACGGAGCGGGCTGCCCGACGGCTGTGTGGACCTCGCCGTGGCCGCCCAGGCAGCCCATTGGTTCGACCTCGACGCCTATCATGCAGAGGTGAAGCGTGTCGTTCGGCCCGGTGGCCTGATCGCCCTGATCAGCTACGGCGTGCCGGTCGTGGAACAGGCCGTCGCCGATGTCGTGGAGTACTTCTACCACCGAAGACTCGAAGGGTACTGGCCACCCGAGCGGAGGCACGTCGAGGACGGCTACCGTTCGTTGCCCTTCCCCTTCGAGGAGATCCCCGGACCGGATCTGCGGATGAGCGCGTCGTGGACGCTCCCCGAGCTCATGGGATACGTACGGACGTGGTCCGCCGTGCGGGCCCTCGAGGCCGCCGAAGGCAAGGCGCCGATCGACGAGCTGCGCCAGGAGCTGGCGGAGGCCTGGGGACCGCCAGCCGACCGGAGGCTGATCGAGTGGCCGTTGGCGGTCCGGGTGGGAAGAGTCCGAGGCTCGGGCCGAGACGCCGTCACGGCTGCACCGTCACGCTCACCGGGGCGTCGTGTGTGACGCCCCCCGAGGTGCCACGCACGCTGAAGGAGTACGTCACCGGCTGGTCCGACGGCGGGGCCGTCGAGTCGCTCTCGCACGCCACGGCCAGCACGACCGCGATGAGCGGGAGCAGCAGGCGCAGATATCGCACCCGGCGCGAGGGCTCCGCACCGAGGCGCGGAGCGGTACCCAGGAGGCCCAACAGTAGGATGACGAGCGCGACGAGCCCCGCGGTCATGAGGAGTCCCGGACTCGACCCCCACCCGTTTTCGGAGAGTCCCGGACTCGACCCCCCTCCGCCTCCGCCAATCCCCGGCCGTGCCGTGCCGGCGGTGAGCGCCGGGCTGCTCACGCTGACCGTCAGCGTCGACGTCACCTCCCCGTCCAGCGGCGTCACCGTCGCCGGCGAGAACGAGCAGCTCACGCCAGACGGCGCATCAGGGCACGAGAGCGTGACGTCCCGGTTGAAGTCGCCCGCCACCGAGCTCACGGAGATCTCGAAGGTGCCCTGGCTCTGACCGGAGAAGGCGATCGAGTCGGGCGTGGCGGCGACCGCGAAGTCCGCGACGGCCACGCACCCCGACAGCTCGGAGGTCACACCCGAGCTGTCGGTCGCGGTCGCCGAGATGAGGTCGCCGGGCGTGAGGCTCCGGGAGAACGTGGTCACGAATGTGGCGTCGCCGTTCGCGTCCGTGGTGATCGAATCGACCCCGAGCACCTCCTGGGCCTCGCCGAAACCGGACGCATGGCACGCGCTGTTGGCGTAGAACTGGAGGTAGAGCTTGGTACTGGCGAGGCCGTCGTACGTCCCCTCGATGATCGTGCTGCCGACTGTGCTACTTGTGAGCGTCGGGAGGTTGAAGAAGCCGTTGGGCCCGGTATCCGCGTCGTCCGGGTCGTTGGGCGTCGGACCGTCGTCGCCGAGGTCGATCGCCGCCTGGGACGTACCGTTGATCTGCACGCCCATGAGGAATCCGGCTGCCGTGCCCAGCGCCGACACGCCCGTCCTCCCGCCCGAGATCCACACCCGATCCCGCGGAAGAGGCGAGATGCCTTCCGCCAGCTTGAAGCGTGCGCCGCTCGACAGGATCCCGCT
>JANQME010000213.1 GCA_028280205.1 Longimicrobiales bacterium | reverse complement strand
CGGGGTGGGGGCACCCCGAGCACCAGGGCCGTCTGCGCTTTCTGGCGTCCAGCGTGGGCAGGGACCTGCTCGCCCTGCACGGTCACGTCGAGCAGCGCGAGGCGATGGAAGCCACCCGCGAAGAGCTCGAACGCGTCCACACCCGTGCCCACGTCGAGGCCGTCCACGACGCTTGTTCGGAGGCGGAGGCATCGGGCCGCATCGTCTCGATCGACCCGGACACCAGGGTTTCGTCCGCCTCGTGGGACGCCGCGGTCGGGAGCGCGGGCACGACCGTCCAGGCGGCTCGGGCCGTCGCCGGCCGGGAGGTGCGCAACGCCTTCGTTGCGACGCGTCCGCCCGGCCACCACGCCACGCCGGACCGGGCGATGGGCTTCTGTCTCTTCAACCACGTCGCGATCGCGGCCCGCGCGCTCCAGGCCGAAGGCCACGCCGAGCGCGTGCTCATCGTCGACTGGGACGTGCACCACGGCAACGGAACCCAGGACGCGTTCTACGACGACCCTTCCGTCTACTTCGTCTCCGTTCACCAGTCGCCGCACTATCCGGGAACCGGTGGGGCCGGGGAGACCGGATCCGGGGACGGAGTGGGCACCACGTTGAACGTGCCCCTCGCCGCCGGAACCCCGCCGGACGCTCACCGCTCCGCCTTCGAGCAGGCCGTCGAGACGGCGCTGGCGGACTTCCCACCCGACTTCGTGCTCGTGTCCGCCGGCTTCGACTGCATGGCCGGCGACCCGCTCGGCGGCCTTCTGCTGGAGCCCGAACACCTGTATGCGATGGCGCGGCACGTCGTCGAGGTCGCAGATGCCCGCTGCGACGGCCGGGTGGTCACCGTGCTGGAGGGTGGGTACGACCCGTCCCGGCTCGGTGAGGGGGTGGTGGCGGTGATCCGGGCGCTTGCGGGTCTGGAGGGGCCGGTCGGCTGAGCGACCTCGCGTTGCTCCCTCCACGGGCCTCCGTACCTTCTTCCTCCATGCCTGCCGAAGACACCCGCGGGAGCCGCTCCACCGCGGTCCCTTCCATGCTCGACCTCGTCCGGCTGAGCCCCCGGAGGCTCTTTCCGCCCGGGGGAGAGGCGCTGTACCGGCAGATCGCACTTCTCACGGAGATGAAGCCCGGCCTCGAGGTGCTGGACGTCGCGGCCGGCAAGGGGGTGCCGCTCCAGTACTTCGTGGAGGAGTTCGGGGTCACCGCGTCGGGCGTCGAGCTCGACCCGGGGATGGTCGACGCCGCGGAGTCGTGGAGCCGCGAGGTGCGGTCGGGGGACCGCCTCCAGCTCCAGGAGGGACGTTCGGATGCGCTCCCGTACCGGGACGCCATCTTCGATGTCGTGATCGGCGAGATCGGGCTGGCCAACCACTGCGAGCCCGAGGATGCCGTGCGGGAGCTGGTGCGGGTGACGAAGCCGGGGGGCTTCGTCGTTCTCGTTCAGCTCGTGTGGAAAGCACCCGTGGACGAGGAGCGGCGGACCGTCCTCTCCGAGCATCTGGGGGCCCGTCCGCTCATGGTCGTGGAATGGCGTCGACTGCTGCGCGAGGCCGGCGTGGAGGAGCTGCACGTCGAGGACTGGTCCGACGACGAGACGTCGTTTCGGGCCGAGGAGGTGCGCCCCTTCCCTGACTTCGCCGAGCTCTTCTCGCTCGGGGAGCGGATGGCCATTCTTCGCCGGGCGTGGAAGGTCTGGGGTTGGCGGGGCGTCAGCTCGGCGATCGCGCGCGAGAACGAGGTACACCGACTGCTCACGAACGAGCGGATCCTCGGCCTGGATCTCCTGCGCGGGAGGAAGGCGGGCGGGGAGGTCGAGGGGTGGGCCGACAAGGCCGGTAGGGGGAGTCGCGGCGAGGAGCAGGAAACGCGAATCGGGCAGGAGACGCGAATCGGGAAGGAGCCGTTCGTGGAACCGACACCTGCTGCGTCGGAGGGAGTGGGCGGGGTGTCGGGGGAGACGGCGGGTTCGGGCGAGGAACGGTCGGGTCCCGGGGTCCCCGCCTCGGAAACGGCCGGCCTTCCCCTCTTCGGCGGAGACGACGACCCGGACGGACGCGAAGGGGACGGGGAAGGGCGCTGACGCTCGAAGCCACGGAGAACGCATGTCCGAAGCGCTGCTGTGCACGAAGGAGGGGGTGGAGCGGGTGGCCGAAGCACTCCGGGCCGAGGGGCTGGACGGGTGGCTCCTCTACGAATTCCACCACATCAACCCGATCCCGGTCTCCCTGTTGGGCCTCGGCAAGACGACCCGGCGCGCGTTCGTTCTGATCCCTGCCCGTGGCGAGCCCGTCGCGCTCATCCATGCGATCGAAGCGTCGTCGTGGCGCCACTGGCCGTTCGCGCGGCGCACCTACTCGGGATGGCGATCGCTCGAGGAGGAGCTGGCCGCCCTGGTCGACGGGCACCGACGGCTGGCGATGGAGGTCTCGCCGGGCGCCGCCGTTCCGACGCTCGACTACGTGCCGGCGGGGATCGCCGGTGTGCTCCTCGCGCACGGGGTCGAGATCGCCAGCTCGGGTGACCTGGTCTCCCGCTTCCACTCCGTGCTCACGGAGCGCCAACGGGTCGAGCACCGGCGGGCGGCCGAGATCGTCCGGGACGTCGCTCACCGCGCGTTCCGGAGGGCCGCGGACGCGATCCGCGACGGGGAGCCGACGACCGAGGGCGCCCTCTCGGAGTGGATCGTCGCGGAGCTGAACCGAGCCGGGCTGGTCGAGCAGGTCTCGTGCATCGTCGCGATCGGGCCGCGGGCGTCCGACTCGCACTATTCGCCCGTGGGCTCCGGCGAGGAGATCACCCGCGGCGATCTCCTCCTGATCGACCTGTGGGGCGCATTCCCCGACTCGGTTCCGGCCGACCAGACGTGGATGGCTGTCATGGACGGATCGGTCGACGACCGGACGCGCGCCGTCTGGGAGGCGGTTCGCGACGCGCGCGACGCGGCGCTCGGCTTCCTGCGCGAGCGTCACGCGGAGGGTGCCGAGGTCCGGGGCTTCGAGGTCGACGACGTGGCCCGCGCCGTGCTCGCCGAGCGCGGCTACGGGGAGTACTTCGTGCACCGTACCGGCCACTCGATCGACCGGGACCTGCACGGCAGCGGCCCCAATCTGGACAACCTCGAGAGCCGGGACGATCGCCGCCTCGTGCCGGGCGTCGCCTTCTCGGTCGAGCCGGGCGTGTACGTGCCCGACGAGATCGGTGTGCGCAGCGAGGTGAACGTCTACTGGGGTGAAGAGGGGGTCGAGGTGACGCCGGTCGAGTACCAGCGCGAATTGCTCGTCATGTTCGACGACCCCGCGTGAGCCCTGCCCGGGATGCCGGGGAGGGCACGTACGTCGAGGTCGCGCTCCCGCTCCCCATCCACCGCACCTTCACTTATCGGGTCCGGGGACCTGCCCCCCCGCTCGGGGTGCGCGTGCTCGTGCCCTTCCGGCGGGAGGAGCGGATCGGCTGGGTCGTCGACCGTGCCCGGCAGACGGACGTCGAGCGTGTGAAGCCGGTCCTGGCGGTTCTCGACGACGAGCCGACGGTCTCCACCGAGCTCCTCGAGCTGTCTCGTTGGGTGGCGTCGTACTATGCGGCCCCGCTCGGGATCGCGCTGCGCGCTGCGCTGCCCGCCGTCCTCTCCGACGTGTCGCGCGACTACGTGGCGCCGCGTCCGGAAGCGCCCCGACCGTCCGACCTGCGCGACCGAGAGCGGCGGGTGCTCGACTGGCTGGGCGAACGTGAGGGTCCCCAGCGGGTTCGGACGCTGCGACGCGCCCTGGACATGGGTTCGGTGTGGCCGGAGGTCCGCTCTCTGGTGGAGCGGGGTGTCCTGTCGCACGAAACCGTCTCGCCCCCCGCTCCCCCCATTCGCACGGTCCGGATGGTGCGGCTCACGCGTCCACTCGAATCGCTCGCCGAGCGCGACGAGGTCTTCGGGCGGGCGGCGCGGCAGAAGGAGGCGTACGCGTACCTCGAAGCGGCTGGGGGGGTCGTCGAGCTCCGACGGCTCACCGACACGGAGGGCTTCAGCCGCAGTGTCGTCTCCGGCCTCGAGCACAAGGGGCTCATCGACGTTTTCGACGAAGAAGAGGTGCGCGATCCCTTCCTCGCGCGGGCGCCCGCACCGCCCTCGGATCTCGTCCCGACGCCGGAGCAGCGGCGCGCCCTCGATGCCCTCGTCGAGGCGCTCGAAGAACCGACGCCCGCGCCGTTTCTTCTCCAGGGGATCACCGGCTCGGGCAAGACGCTGGTGTACATCGAGCTGCTGCGCGAGGTGCTCGCGCGGGGCGGCACGGCCATCGTGCTCGTACCCGAAATCTCGCTCACGCCGCAGACCGTTTCGCGCTTCCGCTCGCACTTCGGCGACGAGGTCGCGGTGCTGCACTCGCGACTCTCCTCCGGCGAGCGGTACGACCAGTGGCGGGCCCTCGCCCGGGGCGAGCGGCGCATCGCCGTGGGGGCGCGCTCCGCCCTGTTCGCTCCGCTCGACCGCATCCGGGCGATCGTGGTCGACGAGGAGCACGACGGGAGCTACAAACAGTCGGACGCACCGCGCTACCACGCCCGTGACCTCGCCGTGGTACGGGCGAGCGCGGTCGGCGCCGTCTGCGTGCTGGGCAGCGCCACGCCCTCGCTCGAAACGTGGCACAACGCCCGGAAGGGCAAGTTCCGACGCCTCCTGCTGTCCGAGCGTGTGGGGGGAGGCCGGCTGCCGGAGGTGCGCGTGATCGACCTGCGCCGGAGCCGCCGGACGGCCGACGGCGCACCCCGGCGCCCGGGACGGGGTGGGGGCATCCTCTCCGAACCGCTCGTGGAGGCGGTCGATGTGCGGCTCGCCCGGAGCGAGCAGGTGATCCTCCTCCTGAACCGGCGGGGGTACTCCTCCTTCGTACAGTGTCGCGCGTGCGGGGAGGTCGAGCAGTGTCGCAACTGCTCGATTTCGCTGACCTACCATCGGACGACGCAGCGCATCGTGTGTCACCACTGCCGCTACGACGCCCGGGCGCCGGAGCGCTGTCCGCGCTGCGGCTCGAAGGACCTCTCGTTCCGTGGCTTGGGCACGGAGCAGGTCGAGCGGGTCACCGCGGAGACCTTCCCCGGTGCTCGCATCGCGCGCATGGACGTGGACACGACGTCGGGGAAGTGGGCGCACCAGCGGATTCTGGGGCGCGTCGAGCGGGGGGAGGTCGACATCCTGCTCGGAACGCAGATGATCGCGAAGGGGCTCGATTTCCCGCGGGTCACCCTGGTCGGGGCGGTCGACGCGGACGTCGGCATCCACCTCCCCGACTTCCGGGCCAGCGAGCGCACCTTTCAGCTCCTCAGCCAGGTTGCCGGTCGGGCCGGCCGAAGCGCGCTGGGCGGCGAGGTCTTCGTGCAGACGTCCCTGCCGGAGCACTACGCGATCCGCGCCGCCGTCGAACACGACTTCGAGGCGTTCGCGGAGCGGGAGCTTCGCGAGCGGGAGCGACCCGGGTATCCGCCGCACGTACGAATGGTCAACGTCGTGGTGAGCAGCCCGGACCAGCGGCTGGCCATGCGCGCGGCGGAGGAGGCGGTGGCATGGATCCGGCCGGAGCTCGGACCGGTGGAGTTCGTGGGGCCCGCTCCCGCTCCCATCGAGCGACTGCATGGGCGCTGGCGCTGGCACTTCTTTCTGAGGTCCCCCTCGGCACGGCTGCTCGGACGGGTGACGCGACGCCTGGCCGAAGAGCTCCGCCTTCCCGCCGGGGACGTGCGGCTCGCCCTCGACCGTGACCCCGTCGCGTTACTCTGACGTGACGGAAGAGGATTGAGCGCGGTATGGGTTCGGGATAGCTTCGGGGCGAGGTCGTGAACTTGCCACGGTGAGGAATCGTCTTTGAGCTGCCTGGCCCTGAACGCCTCGTTCGAGCCTCTCACCATCGTCCCTGCCCGGCGGGCCGTCCGACTCGTGCTGGACGGCAAGGCCGAGGTGCTCGAGGAGGACGACGCTCGTCGTTTCCGCTCGGAGACCCGCTCGGTCCCCTGGCCCACGGTGATCCGGCTCGTCCGCTACGTCCACGTGCCGCATCGCTTCCGGCGTCAGGTCACGAACACCTTCCTCTTCGCCCGGGACGACTACGCTTGCCAGTACTGCGGCCGGCACCGCAGCGAGCTGAGAGGCCGCCAGTTCCTGACCCGGGATCATGTCGTGCCGGTGTCGCGCGGGGGCGGAAACACGTGGGACAACGTCGTCACGAGCTGCTCCCCCTGCAACAACCGGAAGGGCGACCGACTCCCGCGTGAGGCCGGCATGCAGCTCCGTACCGATCCGGTCGAGCCGAACTACGTGCACCTCGTCTGGGTGGTGCGACGCGTCACGGATCGGCAGGCGAAGTACATCCGGATGTTCTACGGCGACGACGCGCTGGATGCGGTGCGCCCGGGCCGCGGCACGACCGCCTGAGGGCCGCGGCCGGAGTCGGTCCTCGAGCCAGGCGTATCAGTCTTCGAGCCAGGCGTATGGACGTTCGCAGATCTGCCCGTATCCGCGCACGGTGCCCCGGTCGGTGTACTCCTTCCAGCGGATGATCCACCCCCGGACGGGATCCTGGTCCACCTCGTAGCCGAAGCCCGGCTGGCCCGCGCGCTCGGCGAGGAAGCGCTGGAGGTAGACCGGGAGATTCGAGATGCCCTCGACGTCCACCGAGGCGTTGAGCCGGTCGGCGATCGCGGTCTCGATCCTGGACTGGGAGAGCTTGAGCGCCTTGATCGCCTCTTCCACCGACGTCTTGAGCTCGGTGAGATCCGGCGCGGATCCGGTGCGACCCTTGATCTGCTTGACGAGCGAGTCGGTGTTCGGGGCAGCGAGCTCGTCACGCGCTCGTGCGAACTGTCCGAGGAGCTGTTCATGGAGCCGCAGGAGCTGGGTGTACTCCCGCTTCGCGTTCAGCGGCGAGGTGGAGCCTTCGGACATGGCTGCCTGGTACGGGGGGCTGCGCTACCTTCAACTCGTGTAGCCGGAGGTAATTAGGCTGCTCCCGCGCGACCCTGCAACCTCTATCCTTCGATGCCCGACGAGCCGAAAACACCCTCGCACGACGACGCTCGGCCTCGGTCCGTGCAGTCCGACGGCAACGGCGAGGCCGTGCGGCCGCGACCGGTACGCAAGGGTGCGCGCGGCGAGGCTCCTCGCGGTCATGGAGGCGAACGGAAGCACCGCGCGGATCGGAAGCGTGGGGGCCGTTCGCGGCCGCGGCCCACGCCGGTGAGGACTCTGGCGGGCGAGGACGACCCGCCCGCGCCGTCACCCGACCCCGAGCACGTCGAGATCGAAATCGACGGCGAGTCGTGGAGCGTCGCGGTGCTGGGCCGGTCGGGCGGGACCGCTCCGGGTCGGGTCCCGATGCTCCTGCTCGGCTTCTGGCCGACCGTGCCCGGAGAGGCGGAGGGGGACCCGCAGCGCGAAGCCCTCGTGCTGGGACGAACTC
>JANQME010000298.1 GCA_028280205.1 Longimicrobiales bacterium | reverse complement strand
CGCCCCGAGGGACGGCACCGGCCACGGGCCCGGCGAGCGGTCCGCCAATCTAACCGGGCCTCCCCACCTGACGAGGCCGCCCGGAGGCGTTCCGTTACTCCGCCCGCATCGTCACCATCGGATCGGCACGCGTTCCCGCCCGCGCCGGGAGCCAACTCGCGAGCAGCGCGGTCCCGACGAGCACCACCGTCACCCCGGCCAGGGTGACCGGGTCGCCCGGCTCGACCTCGTAGAGGAGGCTGCGGAGCAGGCGCGAGGCGAAGAGCGCACCACCGATGCCCACCACGATGCCCCCCGCCACGAGGCGCATCGAGCTGCCCACCACCATCCGGCCGACGGCGGAGGGGTCGGCGCCGAGGGCGACGCGAATCCCCATCTCGCGGGTGCGTCGAGCCACGGAGTAGGCGACGACCCCGTAGATACCGACCCCGGCGAGGAGGAGCCCGACGATCGAGAAGCCGCCGAGAAGGAGCATGAGGAAGCGTCGGGCCGCGAGCGCGTCCTCCACGACCTCACGCTGAAGGACGATGCGTACCGGTACGTCGGGCTCGACGCGTTGGATCGTCTCGCGCAGCACCGTGGCCGCGTCCGCGTCATCCCCGGCCAGCGCCTCGGCCACGACCTGAGCACCGAACTGGAGCCGGAACGGGCGCTGGGAGTAGGGGAAGTAGATGGTCGGGTACGCCTCTTCGGCCACGTCGCGCACCCGTATGTCGCCCACGACGCCGACGACCTCCGCGAAGCGACGCTCCTCCCAGAAGTTGTCCATCCCGCCGCCGGTGACCTGACGTCCGATCGGGTCTTGACCCGGCCACGTCTCCTCCGCGAACTGCTGGCTCACGATCGCCACGTGCGCGTCGTCGGGTCCGTCCCGCTGGTCGAAGTGGCGGCCACGCAAGAGGGGGACGTCGAGGGCCTCGAAGGCGCCCGAGCTCACGACGACGTACCCGCCCGTGGTCGTCCGGCTGAGATCCCCGTCGAGCTCCAGGAGGTAGTTGGGGAGCACGCCGGAGGCGGGCAGCGACGACATGACGCCCGCCGAGGCGATGGCCGGGTGCGCCTCCAGCTCCTCGATGAGCTGCATGTAGAGACGGGCGTGGTCGTGCTCGCTCTCGTACTCCACGCGCGAGAGGGCGACCGGCGCCGTGGCCACGTCGCTCCCGTCGAAGCCGAGATCCTCGGTCATGAGCTGCTGGAAGGAGCGCACCAGGAGGCCCGACCCGGTCAGCAGAACGAGCGCGAGCGCGACCTCGGTCCCCACCAGGAGCCGCCAGATCGGTCCCTTGTGGTCGACGGTGTTGCCCCGTGTCCCGCTCCGCAGCGCGGAGCCGGCGGGGACGCGGGTGAGGCGCAGCGCAGGCATGAGCGCGAAAACGAGCGTCGAGGCCACGGCCACGCCGCCGGCGAAGAGGACCACGAGACCGTTCACACCGATGTCCTCGACACGCGGGAGCGCCGAGGCGGGTCCGAGCGCCCGCAACGCCCGGGTGAGGCCCGTCGCCAGGAGAACCCCCGCGCCCCCTCCGGCCCCCGCGAGCACCAGCCCTTCCGTGAGGAGCTGCCGGACGATGCGACCCCGCTCCGCCCCGAGCGAGGACCGGATGTCGAGCTCGCGAGCCCTCGTGGTGCCACGCGCCAACAGCGTGCTCGCGAGGTTCGTGCACGCC
>JANQME010000279.1 GCA_028280205.1 Longimicrobiales bacterium | reverse complement strand
GCCGTCCGAACCTCCGGGAGCGGACGGAACGTCCGGCGGAAGGAGCTGGACGCTGGCCGGGCCGGACGAGAAGCCCCTCGTGGTCGTTCCGGTCTCGGTGGGCAATCCGCACCTCGTCGTGCTGGCCGAGGAGCCCGAAGGGCTGAATGAAGCTCGGCTTGCGCGTCTGGGTCCCTTTCTCACCGGGCATCCTGCCCTCGCCAATGGCGCGAACGTCCAGCTCGCCAGGGTCGACGGCCCCGGCCGCTGCCGGGCGCTCGTCTGGGAGCGTGGGGTCGGACCCACCTCCGCCTCGGGGACCAGCGCATGCGCGATCGCGGTCGCCGTCGTCGTCGCGGGTCGGAGCCGGCCGGGTGAGCTGCGCATCGAGACACCCGGCGGCGAGCTCCGCGTGGACGTCGGATCCGGCCTCGACGTCGTCCTGCGCGGGCCGGTCGAGGAAGTGATGACCGGGAGGCTGAGCCCCGCGCTGCTCTCTACGTTCGAACGCGCGCCGTGAAGATCGTTCCGGCCACCACGAAGACGACGTTCGGGATCCAGGCGGCAGCGAGCGGGCTGAGCGCACCGGCTTCCCCGAGCGCGCCCGTGACCCGGAACAGCATCATGAAGACCAGCACGGTCGCGAGTGACAGTCCGATGCCGAAGGCCGCTCCCCCCCGCTTGCTCGACGTGGCCAGCGGTGCCCCGAAGAGGATGATCACGAGCGTCATCACGGGGACCGAGATCTTCTGCTCCTTTTTGACCAGCAGCTCGCCGGCATCCCCTCCCGTGCGCTGGATGATGTCGGCCAGGCGGTCGATCTCCGCGTAGGTCATCTCTTCCGGTTCGGGCGGGACCTCGAGGAGCTCCTCGGGCTTCTCGCGGAGCCCCGGCACCGCGAGCCGATCGAACTCCACGGTCCGCACCGCGCCCGCCGGCTGCATCCGCCGAAGGAAGCCCTGGGCCAGCGCCCAGCCGTCCTCGGCCGAGTACGCCGCACCTTCGGCGGACAGGTGCAGTCCGCCCTCCTCGTGCGTCGGCGGGCGCTCCAGCACGAGGCCGGTCATGCGCCCGTCCGCCGCCGTGAGCCGGTCGACCTGCCAGGTGACGCCCCCCTCGGAGCGGTAGACGAAGTCGGAGCGCCAGCTTCTCCCCGGCGTCTCGGCCCGCTGGATCTGGGCCGCGATCCGGTTCGTCCGCGGGACGACCTCGGACAGCCCCAGTGCAACCCCGGTGAAGGCGATCCCGGCCACGAGGAGCGGGAGGAACAGGCGATGGAAGGAGACCCCGCCCGCCTTCGCCGCGACGACCTCGCGGTGTGCGGTCATCGAGTGGACGGTGAACACCGTGCCGAGAAGCGCGGCCAGCGGGAACGTCCACTGCACGAACAGCGGCACCATGTAGACGTACGACTGGGCCACCTCGATGCCGGTGACGCCGCGATCGATGTAGTCGTCGAGGTTCTCGGCGACATCCCCGATGATGAAGAGCGGCTGTGCGGCCGCCAGGACCACGACGAAGAGCCGGACGAAGGTCCAGAAAACCAGCCGGTCGAGGATCCGGATCACCCCTCCGCCCCCCGTGCGCTTCGGGAGCCGAAGAACGAGCGCACCGCGCTCCCGAAGCCTCCGCTTCCGCCCCGGCTCGTACCCGCGGACTGCCCCATCGCACGGAGGAGGACGAGGGCGAGGAGGAAGAAGACGACGTTGCCCAGCCACATCGTCACGGCCGGGTCGGCGACCCGTCGGTCGGCGAGGGACTCCCCGCCGAGGAGCCCGATCCAGTACACGAAGAAGATCGAGGCCGAAGCCACGACGACGAATCCGACCCCGGCGGTGGGGAAGCGCAGCGCCAGAGGGGGCCCGATGAGCGCGAAGACGAGACAGGCGATCGCGATCGCCCACTTCTTGTGGATCTCCACCTCGAAGCGGTTCACCGACTGCGCGAGTGCAGCTCCCCGGGCGGCGCGTGCGCGCGAGCCGGCGACGATCTGCTGGGTCGAAGCGTCACGGGCGAGGTAGGGACCTTGCAGCCCGATGCGCGCCCGCCGCTCCGCAGCCGCGATCTGGGCGGAGTCGAGCTCCAGGGGCTCGTTGAGCGCCACGCGCACGGCCTCGACGGACAGGCGCCGGCTCTCGGCGATCACGGAGTCGAGCTGCACCTCCCGGTCCTCGGCGTTCTCGCGGAGGAGTGCGAAGCCCATCTCGCGGTCGGATCGATCGGCGCCGCCCATCCGGCGGTCGAGCTCGTTGCCCACCTCACGCAGCGGAACGACCTGCTCCTCGAAGAAGAGCCGCTGAAAACCACCCTCGCGGTCGGCCTGCACCTCGTGCACCACCCCGTTGCGCAGCGTCAGGTACAAATCGGTCCGGCTGTCGTTGAACGCCATCTCCCCGCTCTCGGCGTACGTGGTCCGCTGACGCAGAGGGTCGTTGGCGTCGAAGATCGTCACGTTCTCCATGTGGTTGGACTCGTGATCGATCCGGTCCGCCGTGAGGAAGTAACGGTTGAGCCCCTGGCCGGACCGAAGCTCGTTGACGACCTGCTCGCGCAGCTCGAGGGTCGGGCTCTTGCGACCGATGTCGAGCAGGAGGTTTCTTAGCGCGTGATTGGACTCGGGCAGGATCGTGTCGTTGAAGAAGAGCATCACGAGCGTCGCGATCATCCCGAGCCCCACAACGGGGAGCATCATGCGGCTCGGGCGGACCCCCCCCGCGGACATCGCCGTGATCTCGTTCGACGCCGCCATGTCGCTGAACGCGTACAGCACCGCCACCAGAACGGACATGGGGAGGGACAGCGCGATCGTATGAGGTAGGGACAGGACGAGGAACTCGACGATGACCTGCCACGGGAGCCCCTTGCCCACGAGGGAATCTACGCGCTGGGCCACCGCGTTCACGAAGATGAGCCCGGTGATTGCGGTGAGCGCGAAGAGAAACGGGCCGAGGTGGGCCCGAATCAGATACCTGGCGAGAACTCCCTTGCGCACCCGCTCATGCATGATCTCGACGGCAGGGGAGGTAAATTCAAACACCAGCCGCGACGCCATATCGCCATTGACGTCGAGATAGTCCGTGAACCGCG
>JANQME010000271.1 GCA_028280205.1 Longimicrobiales bacterium | reverse complement strand
GGTCGCGATGGACCGGGGGCCGGCCGAGGGCCTGGCGCTGCTCGACGCTCTGGACGCGGAGGGCGTGCTCGACGGGTACCACCTGCTGCCCGCAGCGCGCGCGGATCTCCTGCGGCGTGCCGGTCGGAAGCCCGAAGCGGCCGCGGCGTACGCGTCGGCGATCCGGATCTGCTCGAACCCGGTGGAGCGCGACTTCCTGGAGGGGCGGCTGGCGGGGCTCGAACGCGCCGAGTGACGCCCCGCGGTTCGGTTGTCCGGATAGCCCGGTTGTCCGGTCGCCCCGTCGGCTTCCCCTATCGGAGCTCTCCCCCTTCGGGGCCGTATCCGGTTCGCCCCGTGCGCACCGCGCCGGGTGTAACGCCGAGATAGGCCCGGATCCAGCGACCCATGTGGCTCTGGTCCGCAAAGCCTGCGGAGAGGGCGACCGACGACAGGGGCTCGTCCGTCTCACGGAGCCGGTGCACCGCGTCGGCGACACGAACGCGTCGGAGGTACTCGCCCGCGGTCAGCCCGAAGCGGTTTCGAAAGGCGCGGGCCAGGTGCGCGGGATGCTTCCCGACCTCTGCTGCGAGCGCCGGGAGGCCGATGGGACGTCTCGACGCCTGACGAAGGACGTCGCGTGCCCGGTCCAGCCAGTCCCGGTCCGTGGTCGCCTCGGATACGGCCGGAGCCCGGAGCTCGAAGACCAGTGAGTCGAGGTGGAGCCGTTCGGCGTCCGCGCCCCGCCCGGCGTCGGCATGGCGCAGGGCCGAGGCGATCTGCCACAGCATCCCGGTGATCTCCGGGGCTGCGCCGGCCCAGTCGCGTCCCTCGGGGTCCGTCACGTGAAGGAGGCGAACGCCGACGGCTCCGGTGCGCACCGCGTGCCGCGATCCACGGCGGTAGACCCGGTGCTCGCCCGAGCGGAGCGTCTGCCGCCCGGCATCCCCGAGCCACTCGTCGAACCCGCCGTGCAGCACCAGGCACAGGTACGCCTCGTCGTGCTCGTGGGTGTCGTACTCGGCCCCGCCCGGGTAGCGAGCCTCCAGCACCCGCGAGCCCGATGCCTCGAGGTCGACGCCGACCGTGCGCGGACCTTCGGACCCACCCCACGCCGCTGCTTCCACCTCGGCCCCCGTGCAAAGCCCGTTCTATACCGGATCGTCCGGACACTCCTACGTCCGGTCGGTGGAAGGGGGTCCGACGGCGACGGAGGAACGTCGATGAGCACGAACAGGGCGGGGTGGGTGCGTGGGGTCGTTCGGTGGATCGCGGCCATGGGTGTTTCCGCGGCGTTGCCGGGCCCGCACGGGTTGGGCGCGCAGGAAGCCGGAGGGCCCCATCTGAGCCTCCCGCAGGTGATCGAGGTCGGCCCCGAAGGGCCGGCCCTTCTCCTGATTCCGTGCGCCGGGTGCGGGGCGTCCTCGTGGTCCGCCTTCATGGAGGCGAACCGCGAGCGCTTTCGAATGATCGCGGTCACCCTCCCCGGATACGCAGGCTCACTTCGCCCCGAGCTTCCGTTGTGGGGTGCGCACACCCCGTTTCAGGACAACGCGATCCGACAGATATCAGCCCTCCTGGACGAGCGCGGGCTCGAGGACGTGGTCGTCGTGGGCCAGTCGTTCGGATCGCTCGTCGGCCTTCGACTCGCGGCCGAGCGGCCCGACGTCGTCACCGGTCTGGTGAACATCGACGGCTCGCCCACCAATCCGGCCGGGCGGGCGGCGCACACGCCCACCGAGCGCCTCGCGGAAGCCCGGAGCGTCGTCGACGACGATTGGGCCGTCCGGCTCCAGGATCCGGAGACCTTTCGCAGCTTCAACGCCGCGACGACGCAACCGACCCAGGATGAGCGGAAGCGCCACCACGGGATGTTCATGGCTTCGGATCGGGTCTCCATGGTCCACTACTGGCGTGAGAACCTCCTGCGGGACCGCAACCCGGACTTCGTGTCGCTGGAGGCGCGGTACCTGGACGTGCGGGCCGTGCGGCCCCGTTTCGCGGATCCCGACTCCGTCGTGCGGGCGCACGACGCGACGCTCGACTCGATTGGACGCCCGAAGGGGTACGAGCGCGTGGTCTTCTTCGATACGAGCCACTGGGTTCACCTCGAGCACCCTTCGGTGCTCGGCGCGATCGTTCACGGCTGGCTCGAGGGGCGCCCGCAGCCCGACGTCGGGCCGTTCCGCTTCGGGGAGGTGCTGCGCGCCGGGGACGGCGACCGCCACGTGATCCTCATGCCCTGCCTCGGATGCGACGCGTCGGCGTGGTCGGACTTCATGGAGCGCAACCGTGCACGGTACCGC
>JANQME010000265.1 GCA_028280205.1 Longimicrobiales bacterium | reverse complement strand
CGAATCCTCCTTTCGTGGCATTCGTCATCCCGCGCATTTTCCCGACCGTCGCGCCCGCGCCCGCCCCGACCGAGCCCTCCTCGGGCGCACCGGACGACGCGGCACCGGCGGCAGCGTATCCGCACTCTAGACCGGGCCGGATCTTTTCGGCGCCCTCCAGCGAGAGGTCGTACAGGATCGCGCCCACCACGATGGGCACGACCTTGGAGCCCACGCGGTAGCCGACGTCCCGCTCGTCCAGGTACCGCACTACGCCGTCGGCTGCGGCCAGACCGAAGGCCGATCCGCCGGAGAGCACGACGGCGTGCACGCGCTCGACGGTGTTCACGGGGTCGAGCAGGGCGATCTCACGGCTTCCGGGCGCGCTGCCCCGCACGTCGACGCCCCCGACCGCGCCATCGCGGGCGAGGATCACGGTACACCCGGTCGGGCGTGCCGACATCGTGTGGTGGCCGAGCTCGAGGCCCTCCACCGCCGTGATCCCGAAGCGTTCCATGGGTGGTACCTCCTGAGCGAGGCCCGCGGTGGCCGCGACGGGGCCCGACGCGAGGACGGCAGTGGCTGTCCACCGCGCGGCTATCGCCCACGGCGCGAGGGTCGCCGGGCCGCCGGCCCGCTGCACCGGACCGCTTCGAACGGGCCGTGCCTTCCGGTGCGTCTTTCTACTCCTCGCGGAGCGCGTTCACGGGTGCATGGGCGTTCACGGCGAAACAGTAGAAGAAGCCGTTGCCGCCGGTGCCCTGGAGGTTCTCCTGGCTGCACCCGCGCGAGCCGTGCGCCGAGTTCCAGGAGGTCGGGTTCTGCCCGCCGCCCTGGCGATCGTGGTGCCCCACCTGCGCGCTCCCTTCGCCGTTGCTGGTCCAGTTCGAGCACGCGTCGTGGTCTTCGGCCGTGACGGCCGTCCCGTCCAGATTCGAGCCGGTCAGGATGTCGTGCATGTTCGGGGAGTCACCCCGTCCGTTCACCACCGAGCCCTGCTCGGTGAGGATCGACTCCTTGGTGAGGTTCGCCGCGTCCGAGTGGAGCTCGTCGACGTCGCGGGCGATGAGCTCGCCGGCGTGGTTGTACCAGGGGCCGTCCCCGATGCGGTCGCGGGCGTCGACGGCGGCCTGACCGCCCATCGAGACCGTGCTGAGGTAGGCCCGCCACGTCAGGTCCCCGAAGCCGACCGCGTACGCCAGATCCTCGCAGTGCTGGTCCGCGCCGGCGAGACCTCCGAGGTTCGCGCCGTCACCGGGCCCGGCGCTGGTGATGAAGAAGCTCATGTTCGAATCCTGGGCCGTGGCCGAAGCGGCGCCCAGAGCGGCCAGCGCGGCTACGAGGGTAAGCGTCTTCTTCATGGTATCGCTCCTGTCGGAGGTCGTGGCGCGGCCCCCGCAACGAACGCACGCCGGATGCTTCTCGATGGAGCGCGGAAATGTCCGGCGCGGCGCCGTGGTGGGCAAGCGCGCCGGCTCGAAACGCCCTGCGCCGCTCGTCGAAACGCTCTGCGCCGCTCGCGGAAACGCCCGGTGCCGCTCGTCGAAACGGTCGCGTTCGCCGCGCACGGCTCGTACAATGCGGCCGTCTCGGGGTCCGCCGCTTCCCGCATCCGCCCGGAAGGATCGAAGCCATCGGCATGCACGCCCTCCCCCTCCCGCTCGCCGCCACCGCGCAGAGCCTCGGAGAGGGCGCCACCGAGCTGCCCGTGGTCTCGCTGGTGGGCGGCCTGCTCGTGCTGCTGGTCCTGGGGGTGGCGGCGCGAGCCGTGGCCCAGTGGCTGCGTATCCCCGACGCCCTCGCGCTGGTCACGGCCGGAGCGATCGCCGGTGCGCTCGCGGACCGCGTCGACCTGCTCGCGCCGGTCGGGGATCTGGCGGTCACGCCCGGCGTGGTCTTCTTCGTCTTCCTCCCGACGATCGTCTTCCACTCCGCCTTCGGCATGGACGGGCGGGCGCTGCGCGACAACCTCACGCCCACCCTCACACTCGCGATCCCCGGGCTGCTCCTCTCCACGGCGGTCATCGGGTGGATCGTGCACGGCTTCGCGCCGGGGATGGGCGTCGTGCTCTCGTGGCCCGAGGCGCTCCTGCTCGGCTCGATTCTCGCGGCGACCGAGCCCGTCGCGGTCCTCTCGATGTTCTCGCGGGTCGGGGCGCCGAAGCGCCTCAGCGTGCTCGTCGAAGGGGA
The DNA here is from genome assembly GCA_028280205.1 of Longimicrobiales bacterium. Taxonomy (GTDB): domain Bacteria; phylum Gemmatimonadota; class Gemmatimonadetes; order Longimicrobiales; family Gaopeijiaceae; genus UBA2589. The sequence continues at coordinate 9,084 of JANQME010000265.1, read as the reverse complement.
GAGCCTCTTCAACGACGCGACCGCGATCGCCCTCTCGCGCGTCCTCCTCGGCGTGATGGCCGCCGGCGCGGTCGGCGGCGTCCTCCTCGACGGTGCCGTTCAGCTCGTGTTCGTCTTCCTTGGCGGGCTCGCGGTCGGGTGGGTGCTCGCCTTCGCGGCGGGTCTCGTCCTCGGCGCAGTACGCAGCGACGCCCTCGTCGAGGGCACGATCACGACGGTCCTCGCGTACCTGGCCTTCTACGTCGGCGAGCTGACCTTCGAGGTCAGCGGGGTGATGTCGGTCGTGGCGGCCGGGATCGTCATCGGGGGGTGGGGACAGGCCAAGATCTCGCCGGCCGTCCACGAGTACCTGAAGGGGTACTGGGAGTACCTCGCCGGCCTGGCCAACTGGCTGATCTTCCTCCTGGTCGGACTCACCGTCGACTTCGGAGCGCTCCTCGAGTCGCTGCCGATCCTGGCGGGCGTGGTCGCCGCGATGTTCGTTTCGCGCGCGCTCGCCATCTACACGCTGCTGCCGCTGGCCAACCGACTCTCGGGTCAGGAGCCGATCGACCGCGGCTACCAGACCGTCATCCTGTGGGGCGGGGTGCGGGGGGGTGTCGCGCTGGCGATCGCGCTCTCGCTTCCCGAGTCCGTGCCGCACCGCGACCTCTTCATCTCGCTCACTACGGGCGCCGTCCTCGTCTCACTGATCGTCCAGACCTTCACGATCGAGCGCGTTGTGCGCTACTTCCGGCTCGATCGGCCGCAGCTCTCCGACCGGCTGGCCCAGCTCGAGGCCCAGATCGCCGCGCGCGCACGCACGCTGGCCGAGATCCCCGTGCTCGAAGAGGGTGGTCTCTTCTCGCGAAAGATCGCCACCGAGGTACGAGGGCGAGCCCGTGCCGCGCTCGACGCGGAGCGCCGGGCACTCGAAGAGCTGCGCCAGGAGGGAATGGACCGGGACCAGGAGCGGCGCCTTCTGTATCTGCGCTGCTTCGCGGCCGAGCGGAGCCAGTACTACCGGATGCTCGCGCTCGGCCACCTGAGCGAGCGGGCGTACCGCAACCTCACGCACTCGCTCGACCTGCAGATCGAAGGTGTGCGGCATCAGGGGCGGCTCCCCGAGTTCACGCTGCACCCTCCCTCCGGGGAGCGGTACGAGACGATGCTATACCGTCTCCTGGAGCGCGTCCCGGGGCTGAGGCCGCGGGTGGAGCGTCTGCGCGCGGTGCGGGCGGCTCGGGACTACCAGGTGGCGTGGGCCCGCTACCGGGGAGATCAGCGCGCCCTCTCCGACCTCGACGACCTTGCGGAGACGATCGGCGCGCGCGAGGAGGTCGTCGACGAGCTGCGCGCCTACTACACGTACTGGTACGAACAGGCCCGCGCGCGGCTGGACCAGACCGCCGAGCTCTTCCCCGAGTTCGTCGGCGCCGCGCAGCGCCGCCTTGCGGACCGGCTCGCGCTCCACGCGGGCGAGGACGAGATCCGTGAGCGCGTCCTGGCCGGCACGATCCCCGAGGGCGTCGCGCGAGTCATGCTCTCCCGCATGCGCGACGAGCTGGCCTCGCTGACGAGGACGGACGCGGAGAAGCTCCTCGTCGGCCCCGAGGAGCTCCTGAAGAACGTACCGTTCTTCGCTCGCCTGCCACCCGAGGAGTTCGCCGTCGTCGCGGACAAGCTGCGTCTGCGAACCGCGCCTACGGGCGACCGGATCGTGACGCAGGGTCGAGCCGGCTCCACCCTCTACCTCATCGCCCGCGGCGTGGTGCGGGTGACACGCGAAGACGCCGGCGTCTCCCGAGACGTCGCCACCCTGATCGCCGGGGAGTTCTTCGGCGAGATGGCGCTCCTGCACGGGGGACCGCGGCGGGCGACCTGCCGCGCCGTCACTCCGTGCGCGCTCTACGAGCTGCGGCGTACCGACGTCGACGTCGTCTGTGAGGTCTGCCCGGAGATGAAGGAGGCGCTCGAGGAGGCCGACCGGGTGCGGAGCGACGAGCTCCAGGCGCTCGCCGAGACGGCGCTCGATCTCGTGTGAGCCGGCCGGGTCGGTCGACCGCTGAAAGCTGGTGAGCGGTCGATCCGTCACCGGAAACTTGACCGGAGCGGCTTGCGTATCTAACTACACGCATGCGGACGACTCCGGGCCTCGAGCCCGCGTCCGAACTCTTCACCCACCCCGCGAGACGATGAGAATCGTATCCAGCCACGCCGCCGGCTTCGGCCGCTCCGTCGTCATGACGGAGCCGGTCCGGGTGCGCGCGCGGGCGTCGTACCTCGCGAGCCGGTGGGTCCAGGCGCCGATCCCCCTCCGGCGGGAGGCTGATACCTGAACTAACTAGAAGTCTAGTAGAGGCAGAGTATCCGGTCTTCCGCCGCCCCACGCGGTCAGGGAAGCCCGGATTTTTTCATGCCTTTGAGTCGGATCCGGACGGATCCGGAAGAAGAGAATCGAGATGAGCAGAGAACATCAAAGCACGATCGATCGGAGGATCGTCGAGCGGTACACGGACCAGCCGGCCCGCATGCCCGCCGAGGTCCGCGCGGCGATCGAGGGCGCGTGGGGCGGCCGCCCGGTCCAACTGTACGCAATGGTCGACCTCGACCCGGGGCTGCGACTGACCGAAGCGTGGCTCGCGCTGGGCGAAGACGCCGTGGCGGTTGCCCGTCAAGGCGACGGCTGGGAGGTGCGCTCCTTCCTGCGGACGGCGGTGGAGGCGGTGCGCGAGAGCCCGGGGCTTTCGGGCAGCACGCTCACCTTCCTCGGTGCGCCGGACGAGCCGGCACTCGCCGTGGTCCGCTACACGCATCGACAGCGCCGAGCCGTGGAGAACGTGCGCTTTGTGATCGAGCAGGAGCTCGAGGGTCGGAGCGTGCCCGCCTCGGATCCCGACGGCGAGTACGCGGCCGGTGTGGCGGCGCCGATCCGGGAGGCGCAGGCGCTCGTGGCCGGACGGGAGTCGGCCGTGCTGTGGCGCCTCCTGGGCTACCTGGACCGATACCGGATGCAGGTCGTCGTCGGCTTCGTGGCGGCCACGCTGATCACCGCGGTGAGCCTCGTGCCGCCGTACCTCGCCGGCTACCTGATCGACTCCGTGATCCGGCCGGTGCAGGACGGGGTGATGTCCGTGGACGACGGCGCCGCGGTGGCGTGGATCGCCGTGGCGGCGATGGCGCTCGTCTACCTGGTCCGGCAGGCGTCGGCGCTCGTGCGGCTCCGGCTCATGGCCGTGCTGGGCGAGTGGGTCGCACGCGACCTGCGCACCGAGCTGTACGAGCACTTGCAGCGGCTGTCGCTCGGCTTCTACTCGCGCAAGAAGACGGGAAGCCTGATCACGCGTGTGAGCTCCGACACCGATCGGCTCTGGGACTTCCTGGCCTTCGGCGTGGTGGACGTGTCGCTCTCGGCCGTGATGCTCGTGGGGCTGAGCGTGGTGCTTTTGAGCCTCGACTGGCAGCTCGGGCTCGTGATGGTGCTGCCCGTTCCGCTCTTCTGCTGGGCCATCTGGAAGCACGGCGAGCACATGAACCGCTTCTTCATCCGCGCCTGGCGGAAGTGGTCGCGGGTCACGGATGTGCTCTCGGACACGATCCCGGGCATGCGGGTGGTGAAGGCCTTCAATCAGGAGGAGCGCGAGACGGAGCGCTTCAACGAGCGCAATGTGGACGTGACGGACGAGTTCAATCGCATCCACCACTCGTGGACGACCTTCTGGCCGGCCCTGATGCTGGCGGTCCACGGGACGACGGTGCTCGTGTGGGCCTTTGCGATGCCGCGGCTGCTCGGGTCGGGGTCGGCGGCGGCGCTCTCGGCGGGGACGTTCGTCTCGTTTCTCCTCTACACGACGATGTTCATCGGGCCGATCGAGATCATCGGTCAGATGGCGCGCACCGTGCAGCGGGCCACGACCTCGGCGCACCGGGTCTTCGAGGTGCTCGACACCGAGCCGGAGATCGTCGACGCGCCCGAGCCGGTGCGGCTCGAGCCCGTGCGGGGACGCGTCGTGTTCGAGGACGTGAGCTTCGGGTACGACGGTGTGCGGCAGGTGCTGCGCGGTGTCTCGTTCGAGGTCGAGCCGGGGGAGATGATCGGGCTCGTGGGGCCCTCGGGCGGCGGAAAGACGACCATCACGAATCTGATCGCGCGCTTCTACGACGTGAGCGCCGGTCGGGTGCTCATCGACGGGGTGGACGTGCGCTCGCTCGACACCGGTCACTACCGCCGACAGATCGGGATCGTGCTCCAGGAGCCGTACCTCTTCCACGGCTCGGTGATGGAGAACATCCGCTACGGACACCCGGAGGCGAGCCCGGAAGAGGTGATCGAGGCCGCCGCGGCGGCCAACGCGCACGACTTCATCGTGAAGCTGCCCCAGGGCTACGACACGGTGGTGGGTGAGCGGGGCCAGACGCTGTCCGGTGGAGAGCGCCAGAGGGTGTCGATCGCTCGGGCGATCCTCGACGACCCGAGGATCCTGATCCTCGACGAGGCCACGTCGGCGGTCGACACGGAGACGGAGCGGAAGATCCAGGAGGCGATGGACCGGCTGGTGGCCGGCCGCACGACCTTCGCGATCGCCCACCGGCTCTCGACGCTGCACCGGGCGTCGAGGCTCTTCGTCATGAAGGACGGGCGGCTGGCGGAGGCCGGCACGCACGACGAGCTGCTCGCGAGGCCGGACGGGATCTATGCCCGGCTGCACGCCCTCCAGGTCGAACTGCAGCAGTGACCGGAACTACAAGAGTGGGGGAGGATGACATGTTCGATTTCAATCGGCGGTACTTCAGCGAATTGACGCTGGAAAGGCGGGCGGACGGGCAGCTCTGGGCCCGCGCGAACGGGGACGAGCGGGCGGTGCGGGTGCACCGGTGCTTCCCCTGGTCGGAGCCGGGGCGGTACCTGTCGCTGCGTGACGCGGACGACGTGGAGTTCGCCCTCGTTCGGGCGCTCGACGACCTCGAAGAGGGCTCGCGTCGGGCGCTGGAGGGCGCGATCGCCGAGGCCGGCTTCGTCCTGGAGGTGAGCCGGATCGAAGAGGTGCGCGAGGAGGTCGAGATCCGCACCTGGAAGGTCGAGACCCGACAGGGCCGGCGCTCCTTCCAGACCCGACTGGACGACTGGCCGACGGAGGTGCCGGGCGGCGGCATCGTGATCCGCGACGTTGCGGGCGATCTGTACCACGTGCGGGCGCCGGACGCGCTGGACGCGAAGAGCCGGCGGTGGCTGTGGGCGTTCGTGGACTGAGGGTGAGAGACGGGACCGGGGGTGGCCTCTCCGTGGCCTCTCCCCCCCGGTCCCTCTCCCTTGCGCCCGGCGTGCCCATTCGCTATCAGTCGATATCAATACCATGTGATAGCATTCGGATGACGAGGCGTCGGAGTGATCCCGAGACCGCTCAAGACCCAGTACTTCCAGATTCTCCTCGCGCTCTCCCGACGCGACCTGCACGGCTACGCGATCCAGCGGGCAGTGCTCGACCAGACCGACGATCAGCTCAAGCTCTGGCCCGCGATGCTCTATCGATCGCTCGCCAAGCTCGAGGAGGCCGATCTGATCGCGGAGACGGAGGCCCCGAAGGATGAGCCGGACGACGAGCGGCGCCAGTACTACCGACTCACGGAGGCGGGCCGCGGGCGCCTGAGGGACGAGGCTGAGATGCTGGCGCGCTGGGTGCGTGCGGTCGGCGAGGCCGAGGCCTGATCCGATGGACCGGCTGCTGAGGCGATATCGGTGGCTGTTGCGCCTCTTTCCCGCGGACTTCCGCGCCCGTCACGGGCGCGGGATGGAGCAGACGTTCGTGGAGATGGTGCGCACGCGCCGGGGACGGCCCGGCCTTCGCTTCTGGCTCGCGTTGGCGTGGGACACGCTCCGACATGCCGGAGCGGAGTGGATCGACGAGTGGACGACGGGTGGACGGCCGGATGCGGCCAGGACGAGGGGGGAGGCGATGGCGGTGCTCTGGGGAGACGTGCGGTACGCGTTGCGCCAGTTGGTGCGACAGCCGGTGTACGCGATGACGGTGGTGGTTCTGATGGCGGTCGGCGTCGCGGGGAACGCGGCGGTGTTCCGGGTGGTCAACGGTCTCTTTCTGCGACCGCTGCCCTTCGAGGAGCCCGACCAGCTCGTGGACCTCGACGAGACCGCGCCGCAGTGGGATCTGGAGTTCCTGAGCATCGCCTACCGGGACTTCGACGTCTGGCGGGCGGACAACTCCACCTTCGAGTCAATGGCCGTCCTGGATCAGGGTGGAGGCAACGCGCTCATCGACGGCGCCCCGGTGCGGCTGTCCTATCTGCAGGCGACACACGACCTCGACGACGTCCTCCGCATCGATCCGGAGCTGGGGCGCTTCTTCGGTGCCGAGGAGGACCACCCCGACGGCGATCGCGTCGCCCTCCTGGCGAAGGGCAGTTGGGAGCAGCACTTCGGCGCCGATCCGGACGTCCTCGGCCGGACGCTCTCACTGAACGGCTTCGCGATCGAGATCATCGGCGTGCTCCCGGAGGAGGCCGACTTTCTGGCGGACGTCGACCTCTGGCTGCCCATGCGCGCCGACCCGGCCGACTTCGAGGGGTGGGGTCTGTCGGGGATCGGCCGGCTCGCCGAGGGCGTCTCGATCGAGCAGGCACGCGAAGACCTGATCGCCGTGCACAAGGCGCGCATTCCGGAGTGGGAGGTCAACGAGATCTCCTCGCCCGTGGTGCATTCGCTGCGCGAGCGCTACCTCGGCGACTATCGGCTCGGCTCCGGCTTCCTTCTCGTTGCCGTGGCCGCCGTCCTCCTGATCGCCTGCGCCAACATCGCCGCCCTCATGTTCGCCCGAGGCCTGTCGCGGACGCCCGAGCTGTCGCTGCGCAGCGCCCTCGGGGCGTCTCGACGCAGGCTGGCGCGCCAACTGATCACGGAGAGCCTGGTACTCGCGGTCTCGGGAGCCGGCGTCGGGTTGGCGATCGGCGTCTGGGGATCCGACATGCTCATCCGGCCGCTCGCCGACCAGTTCCCTCGCTGGGTCAGCTTCGAGCTGGACGCCCGCTTCCTGGCTTTCGTTGCGGGGGTCACCGTGCTCGCGGCGATGCTCTTCGGGCTTCTTCCGGCGGTGCGCGCCTCCGGCCGCCGCAGCGCGTTCTCGGGGAGCCGGGCGACCGCATCGAGCGCGCGCCGAAGGGCCATGGGCGGACTCGTTACGGGAGAGGTCGCGCTCGCCACGACGCTGCTCGTCGTGGGGGGGCTGAGTGCGCTGGACGTGCGGCAGCTCGGGCGGGTCGATCCGGGCTTCCGCGCGGACGGACTCCTCTCATTCTCGCTCTCTCTTCCGAGCCAGCGCTACGAGGACGGCGCAGCCCGACTCGCGTTCGCCGAGCGCTATCAGGAGGCGCTGGAGCGGATCCCGGGGGTGCGTAGCGCCGCTGTGGCGAGCTCGGTCCCGCTCGGAGGCCACTGGGGTTGGTTCTTCCTGGTCGACGGGGCTCCGGCCCGGGCGGAGGAAGAGGGCAACCCGGTGGTGCTCAACCGCATCGTGGACCCGGCCTACTTCAACGCGGTCGGCGTCGACTTCGTGGCGGGTCGGCCGTTCGACGATTTCGACGGGCGCGAGGACGGGAGCCGGGCGATCGTGGTCAACGAGACCTTCGTGCGCACGCACCTCGCGCACCTCGACGACCCCATCGGGGCGCGTCTGGCCGCGGGAACCGAGCTCGGACCGGATCCGGAGTGGATGACCGTGGTGGGCGTCACGAGAGACGTGAAGCACTACGGGCTCGACCGGGAGATGCGCCCGGGCGTGTATCAGCCGCTGCGCCAGCTCCCGCTCGCGTCGTTCCGGGTGGCGCTGGCGCTCGACGGCGACCCGGCGGCCGTGGTTCCCGCGGTCCGCGCGACGACGGCGGAGCTCGATCGGGAGCTTCCGGTCTTCGCGGTGAATCGGATGAGCGAGCAGCTCGACGACGCGCTCCTCACGCGGCGCGCGATCTCGTGGCTCATCGTCGCCTTCTCGACCGTCGCGCTGATCCTCGCGGTGGCGGGGATCTACGGCGTGATCTCTTACTCCGTCGGTCAGCGAACGAAGGAGATCGGCATCCGACTCGCGATGGGGGCGCGCACGGAGGACGTGCTCGGACAGGTGGTGCGCCAAGGCATGACGCTGGTCGCGCTCGGGTCGGCGATGGGGCTGGTCGCCGCGGTGGCCGGAGCCGGCATCATCTCCGGGATCCTGGTCGGAGTCGAGGCACGGGACCCGCGCGTCTACGTCGCGGTCACCCTCCTGCTCGGCACCGTGGCTGCGGTTGCGAACTACCTCCCCGCACGGCGGGCCGCCCGGCTGGACCCTGCGGGGGTGCTGCGGCGGGAGTAGGCGCCATGGGGTCAGCCAGGCCCGGCGTCCAGCCACGCTCGGATCCGCGCATACTGCCCGCTCCCATCCAGACCGGCCTCGTGGATCACCATCTCGCCGGCTCCGCTGCCCAGGTAGTGGCCGTTCATGAACGGGTGCATGGTGTGTTGCCGCCCGGGCTCCGAACGGACCCACCGGTACATCGTCGGGAGAGTGAAGCCGGTGATCCCGATCGCGCTGCGGGCCCGCTCGTCGTCCCATACGGTGGCGCGCTCCTCCTCCGGGAGCCGGTCGAAGAGCTCCGGACTCGCCACGTACGTCGCCTCCACGTCCACGCCGTCGTCGAGCAGGCGGGGCAGGGCACCCTGCACGAACGCGAGCGTGACGCCGGAGCCCTGGAGAACGATCCGCACGTCCGGATCGCCCTCCGAGGCGCGAAGGCGGTAGACGCCCCGGGCGGCCTCCGAGGCCGGGGCGAGGCCGAGGCCCTCCCGGTCGAGCACCGGCTCGCTCGGGCGCGTGACGAACGGTACGATCACCGCGAACTCGCCGCGGAACGCGGCCGCCACCAGGGGCCAGATCTCCTGCGGCTCCCACGGCGTCAGCGTCACGGCGGTGCCCGGCACGTAGTTCTCGAGGTGGAGCTGTAGCGCCTGGGGGTCGGCGTGCGTAGGGCCGTCCTCGCCCGTCTTCATCCCGGCGTGGCCGCACTGCAGGATGAACGGGGCGTAGCGGCCGGGCGCCACCTCCTGCTTCATCTGCTGCGAGA
>JANQME010000188.1 GCA_028280205.1 Longimicrobiales bacterium | reverse complement strand
CCGGCGCCCTGGCCCTGACCGCGGCGCTCGGGCTCGGCGTCGGGTCGGTCCCGGTACCACTCCCCGAGGTGCTGGCGGCGTTGCGTGGCGAAGCCGATCCGACCGCCCAGACGATCGTCACGAGCCTGCGTCTGCCGCGCGTCGCGCTCGCGGGGCTGGTGGGCGCCGGGCTCGCGGTGAGCGGGGCGGTGTTCCAGGCGCTGCTGCGCAATCCACTAGCGGAACCGTACGTCCTCGGCGTATCGAGCGGCGCGGCGGTCGGCGCCGTGGGGGCGTTCGTCTTCGGGATGGCGTTGACCTCCCTCTTCGCGCTTCCGCTGTCCGCCTTCGGGGGCGCGATCCTGGCGATGACGCTCGTCCTCCTCATGGCCGGCGCCGGTGGGCGCGGGCTCGACACGCGGGTCCTCCTGCTCTCCGGCGTGGTGATCGGCGCGTTCTTCAACGCCGTGATCCTGCTGATCATCAACTTCGCCGACGTCGAGACCTTCCGAGCCGCCATGCTCTGGATCATGGGCTCCTTCGCGGGTGCCTCGGCCGAGTCCGTCACCGCCGTGCTTCTCTGGGTCGGACCCTCCCTCGTCGCGCTGACACTGCTGGCACGGCCCCTCAACCTCCTCTCCGTCGGGGAGCAGAGTGCCTTCCACCTCGGGGTGGACGTCGCCCGGCTCAAGGTGGTCCTGTACGTGGTGACCTCGCTCGTCGTGGGCGTCTGCGTGGCGGGTGCGGGGGCGATCGGATTCGTGGGCCTGGTCGTTCCGCACGCACTCCGTCTCGTGGGGGGCAGCGACCACCGGTGGCTCCTCCCGGCGAGCGCGCTGAGTGGGGCCGCGTTCATGATCGCGGCCGACACGGTCGCGCGGGTGGTCGTCGCCCCGGCGGAGCTCCCGGTCGGGGTCGTCACGGCGCTCATCGGGGTGCCCGTCTTCCTCTGGCTGCTGCTACGGCGTCCGGAGCTGCGGTGAGCGTCGTCCTCGAGGCCGAATCCGTGACCTTCTCGTACGGGACCGATGAGGAGAGCCGGCCCGCGCTTCGCGACGTATCGCTTCAGGTCGAGGAGGAGCGCGTTCACGCTCTCCTCGGTCCGAACGGATCCGGGAAGTCCACGTTCCTGCAGGTTCTGCTCGGCGAGCTGGAGCCCTTGTCGGGGCGGACGGAGTACAGGGGCCGGCCGGTCGCGAGCTGGCCTCGGCGGGCGATCGCCCGGGAGGTGGCCTTCGTGCCCCAGTCCGAGCCGCTCGCCTTCCCCATGACCGTTCGTGCGCTCGTCGAGATGGGGCGCTACCCGCACGTGGGTGCGCTCGGACGGAGCGGTCCGGAGGACGAGAGGGCGATCGTGTCGGCGATGGAGCTCGCCGGGGTCTCCGAGCTGGCCGACCGGCCGGTCACCCGGCTCTCGGGAGGGGAGCGACAGAGGGCCCGGATCGCCCGTGCTCTCGCCCAGGAGCCGACGACGCTGGTCCTCGATGAGCCGACCGCCGCGTTGGATCTTCACTTCGAGATGGAGACGTTCGAGCTCATGCGAACCCTCGCCGATGGGTCCGGAATCACGGTCGTCGTCGCGACGCACAACCTCAATCTCGCGGCGCGCTTCGCCTCCCACCTCGTCCTGCTCGAGCAGGGGCACGTGCGAACGGCCGGACCGCCCGACGTCGTGATGCGTCACGATGCGCTCGAGGAGGTGTATCGCTGGCCGCTCGCGGTCGTGCCGCACCCGGGACCGGGGCCCGACACCGGCGCCCCTCAGGTGATCCCGCTGAGTGGAGGCCGACGTGGGGCGTGACGTGTCGAACGTGCCGAGCGCCGCGCCGGCCGCCGTACCGCCGCTCCGGGGAGACGCCCGGATGGTGCGCGACCACATCGATTCCCTCACGAAGCCGCCCGGCTCCCTCGGTCGGCTGGAAGCGCTGGCCCTGCAGGTGGGTACGGTGCTCGGGGACCCGCCGCCGCCCCTCGGGCGCGCCCTGGTCTGCGTCTATGCCGCTGATCACGGTGTGGCTGCCCGCGGCGTATCCGCGTACCCCGCCGAAGTGACGGCGCAGATGTGCGTGAACTTCGGGGCCGGCGCCGCCGCGATCAACGTGCTCGCCCGGTCGTGCGATGCCCGGGTGCGTGTGGTGGACGTCGGGGTCTCGGCCGACCTCTCCGCGGTCGGCGGCATCGAGCACCGAAAGGTCCGTCGCGGCACGGCCGACTTCACCTCGGGACCGGCGATGACGGACGGCGAGACGCTCGACGCGCTGAGGGTCGGCGTCGAGACGTGCGGAGGGGAGGGAGAGCTGCTGGTGGGCGTGGGGGAGATGGGGATCGGGAACACGACCTCCGCGGCCGCCCTCGTGGCCGTCCTGACCGGTGCCGCGCCCGAGGAAGTGGTCGGACGCGGGACCGGCATCGATGCCGCGGGACTCGCCCGGAAGGTCGCCGCGGTCCAGGCTGCCGTCGAGCGCGTAGGACCGGGTCGAACGCCGCTGGATGCGCTACGCGAAGTCGGCGGTCTCGAGATCGCCGCCATGGCCGGCGCGATGATCGGTGCCGGGAGCCGAGGTGGAGTCGTTCTGGTCGACGGTTACATCTCGACCGCGGCCGCACTGGTCGCCGTCGGACTCCGTCCGGAGCTCTCGCCGAGACTGGTCGCTTCGCACCGCTCGACGGAGCCCGGCCACGCGGTCGCGCTCGAAGCGCTGGGCCTCGAGCCCCTCCTCGACCTCGAGCTCCGCCTGGGTGAGGGGACCGGCGCCGCGCTCGCGATCCCGATGGTCCGGGCCGCGGCGGCGCTCCTCCGCGAGATGGCGACCTTCGAATCGGCGGGGATCTCGGGGCGGTCCGGTCGAGCCGGCGATCGGGAGCCGACTCCGTGAGCGTGACGCGATGAGGGCGACGCATGAGGGTGACGCGATGAGGGTGGGGCGATGATGGAGCTGATCGTGGTGACCGGCGGGGTCCGGTCCGGGAAGAGCCGGTGGGCGCAGGCCACCGCCCTCTCGCTCGGGGGCTCGGACGTGACCGTCGTCGCCACGGCGGAGGCGATCGACGAGGAGATGGAGCGACGGATCGAGGCGCACCGGCGGGAGCGGCCGAAGGGGTGGCGTACGATCGAGGCCCCCGTGCGGGCCGGAGACGCGATCCGCTCGGCACCGTCCGGTACGGTCGTCCTCGACTGCCTCACGGTCCTGGCCGGTACGGCGCTAGGGCGTGTGCGTGCTCGTACGGAGGCCGACGCGTGTGCGGCGGTCGCGGCCGAAGTCGACGGCGTCCTCGCCGCTCGCAAGGCGCGCGACGGCAGGCTGATCGTGGTCACGAACGAGGTCGGCTCGAGTGTGCATCCGTCGACGGAGCTGGGCCGCTGGTACCAGGACGCGCTGGGCGCCGCGAATCAGCGGCTCGCCCGAGCCGCGGACCGGGTGGTCCTCATGGTCGCCGGGATCGAGGTGGCGATCCGATGACGTCCGAAGCCCGCGCTGCCGTGCGCGGTGCCCGTGCGGCGTTCGTCTTCCTCACCCGCATCCCCGTGGGCGGCTTCCCCTATACGAGGGAGGAGTGGCGCTGGTCGGCCGGGTGGTTTCCGATGGTCGGTCTCGTGCTCGGGACGGCCGGCGCTGCCGTATGGTGGATCGCGGCTCCGCTCGGGCCGTGGCCGGCGGCGATGACCGTGCTCGTTTTCACGATCCTCGTGACCGGCGCGTTCCACGAGGACGGGCTTGCAGACAGCGCCGATGCGCTCGGGGGCGCCTACGATCGCGAGAAGCTGTTCATCATCTTGAAGGACTCACGGGTGGGCGCCTTCGGGGCGCTGGCGCTGGTCGTCTCCGTCCTCTTCCGAGCGGCGCTGCTGGCGGAGCTCGGGCGCGCCGCTCCGGCTGCGCTCGTCGTGGTGCACCCCCTCGCGCGGGTCGGACCGATCTGGCTCATGGTCGCGATGCCGTACGTGACGGACGCGGCGGCGAAGAGCCGTCTGGTGACGCGTGCCGGGCCGGCGCAGGGAGCGCTCGCCACGGCGGTCGGTGCCCTCGCCGCGCTCACCGTCGCCTCGGTCGGCGCGTCGGCGACGGGTGGGGTCGGGTCGCCGCGCGCGCTGGGGTTCGCACTCCTCGCGATGGCCGGGGCGACCTTCGTCTGCGGCTGGCGCTTCCGGGCGAGGGCCGGCGGCGTCACAGGCGACTTTCTGGGGGCCAGCGAGCAGGTGAACGAGATCGTGATCCTCTGGGCGCTCCTCCTCGCGGGATCCGGCGCCACGGGCGGGGTTCCGGCGTGATCGAGCTGCTCGCCATCCGGCACGCCCCGGTCGACGCCGAGGGCATCTGCTACGGCCAGCACGACGTGCCCACGCACCTCGACGCACACGAGGTGGCGGGGCGCATCGGCGAGGAGGTCGAGGCGTACGGTCCGGTCACGATCTGGTCGTCGGATGCCCTGCGCTGCCGAGTCCCCGCCGAGCTCCTGGCCGCACGGATCGGTACGGACCACCGGGTGGACGAGCGCGTACGCGAGCTCTCCTACGGCCGGTGGGAGGGGCGCCCCTGGGACGCCATCCCGCAAGCCGAGGTCGACGAGTGGATGGTCGATTGGCTCACGCGGGCCCCGCCGGGTGGCGAGACCGTCACCGACCTCGCCGAGCGGGTCGCCGGTTGGTGGCGGAGCCTCGAGCCCGGGTCGCACTTCCTCATGGCGCACGCGGGCGTCATGCACTGCCTCGACGTCGTCGCGGGCGGCCTCGAGTGGGAAGAGACCATGCACCGGCGCGTCGACTATCTGCAGGCGAGGCGCTTCTCCGGACCGCCGGAGCGGTGAGCCCGTGCACCGCGCCGCCCGCCCGGGGCGGACGCGGCGCACGGGGACCGGCCGCCCTTCTAACGGAACGCGCGGATGTCCAGACCCACCGGACCCAAGCCGGAGTCGATGCTGTCCGTCAGGGCGAAGGTGCCCGCCTCGTAGCGGAAGATCTGCGGCGGCAGACCGGCGCCGGCGTCGCCGAAGAAGGTCTGATAGAGGTTCCCGTCGGCGTCGGTGTGCGCAGCGAAGGCGCCGCGACAGCCTCCTCCGTCCAGCGGTGCGCAGATCGGATCGGTCCCGTCACGGATGAACGCCTTCGTCGACGTATCCCATGCGACGGTTCCGCCGAAGAAGGCCGACGTATAGAGGATCCCGCCCTCCGAGACGTGCACGTCGCCCGAACCCGCGGGAAAGCCGCCTACGAGGTCGACGCGGGTCATCGTGAGCGGGTCGATGATCGCCAGGGTCGACGGGCTCACGAAGTCTCCCGTGTTCACGACGTACAGCAGACCGTCGGGCCCGAGCTCGCCCTGCTGGGGGTTTTCGCCGCCGGTCCCCACGGTGTCCAGGACGGTCATCGTACGCGGATCGACGGCCGTCACGACGCCGTCACCCAGTGGGGTGAAGGAGTCGTCGAGGAAGGACGAGACGACGAGGACGAGCGAGTCCGAGACGGTGACGACGTTGTTCGGGAATTCGGCCACGCGCAGCGTGTCCGTGATCGCGGTCCCGCTCTGGGAGAGGGTGAACTTCCCGAGGAGGTCGTTCGCCTGATTCGCGACGAGCACGGTCTCGTCGTCGAGGAAGTCCGACCCGGTCGCGTTTCCTTCGTCGAAGAGGTAGAAGGCGGTGATCTGAAGACTTCGCAGGTCGATTATCGCGACGGAGGCGGCGTTGCCGAGCGGCGCCGCGGCGCGCTCGCCGCGGATGCTGATGCCGGTGGCCGTCACCGCCGAAGAAGCGCCGAGCGCGACGGTGCGGGTCTCGGTGGGGTCGCCGAGTTGGAAGAGGCGGATCGCGTTCCCGGTGGAGTTCACCACGAAGCCGATCTGGGGATCGGCCACGGTCCCGTCCAGGAAGGCGAGCGCCTCGACCGAGACACCGATCGACGCCGTCCCCGTGTTTCCGTCCGCATCCGTCGCGGTCAGCGTAATCGTATGCACGCCGAGGGAGGGTGCCGTGACCTCCACGGTGGCGCCACTCCCGAGATCGCCGTCGATCGAGCTCGACCAGGCGAGCGCGTCGTCTCCGAGCGCGCCGTCCTGCGGGTCGGACGCGGAGCCCGTCAGGGAGATCACCGCGCCCTCCGACACCTCGGTGCCGCTCGAGGGGGAGGTGATCGTCGCCACGGGGGCGTTGGGTCCGGAGGGGTCGTCGTCCCCGCAGGCGGCGATCGCGACCGTCAGTGCGAAGGCGAGGGCGGTCCAGAGGCTTCTTCGGGTCATCTTGCGTTGTGCTCCTTGGGAGTGGGTCTTCGGGTCAGCCGGGCTGGAGCCGCAGGCGTGTCGACCAGCCGCGGCTCGGAAGGGGGTAGTCCACGAGGAGCGCGGCCCGCTCGTCGAGGAGGTTGGACAGGGTGAGGTCGAGTCGTCCCGAGATCGTGCCCACGTCGAAGGGGACGGCGAAGCCGAGGTCGACGAGGACGTACGCCGGGAGGGTGTTCAGCTCGGAGCCCGGTACGGAGCGGCGCTCTCCGATCCAGGCGGCGGTGGGGGTCACCGACACCAGGGGGAGGTCGAGCGTGAGCGACGCATCGGCCGAGAAGTCGGGTCGGTAGACGACCTGCCCCGAGAGGACATCGCCCGTGTACTCGACCCGGGACCACGCGACGTCGGCGGTGAGCGAGTGCGTCCCGCCCGCGGCGGCGATGTCGACGCCCGCCCCGAGCTCGAGCCCGCGGCGCTCGATGTCGAAGTTGTCCGGGCTCCAGATGAAGCGGAAATCGGGAAACCAGAGGATCATGTCCTCCACGTCGGCCCGGTAGGCCGACGTCCGGAGCGACAGTCCCGTGCGCCCCACGGTGGCGTCCAGCGCGAGCGTGGCGGACAGCTCGTCGCGGATCCGCTCGGGAAGCAGTCCGGGATTCGGCTCGACGAGCACCCCCTCCTGGAAGAAGAGGTCGCCGAGGCCGGGCGGAGCGAAGCCACGACCCCACGCCAGCTCGAGCGTCAGGGGTCCTCTGCCCGCGGTCAGGTCGAGGGAAGGCGACACGACGGTCTCGTTCACCAGATCGTGACGGTCGAGGCGCAGCCCGGCGCCGAGCTCCAGCCGGATCAATCTTCCGAGATCGACGGGTCGCTCCAGCCTCCCCCACAGCCCCAGCTCTTCGACGGTGACGGACGGCGTGGCGAGGACGTTCGAGTCGATCCGGCTCCGTGCGGCATCTACCCCGACACGCGCCGTGGCGAGCGGTGGCCTCCACCACCCCTCGAGCGCGGCTTCCCCGCGTCGGACGTCGTTGCGCGTATCGTACGAGGCGCCGAACGGCGGGCTCGGATCCCGATACTCGGCTCGCTGCCACTGGACCGCGGTCCGGAGCGAGCCGCCGAGGTTCGGGTCGCCCCCGGAGAGCGTCGCGCCGACGCCCCGGCGGCGGTGGCGCTGCGCCCCGTGCGCCGACGGCTGCGCAATCGTGCCGGGGCTCCCGCGCTCGATGTCGGCGACGTTCGCCTGCACCGAAGCGTCCAGCCGTCCGGTGCGCGCGATACGGAGATCGCCTCCGATCCGTTCGAAGGCTGCATTCTCCCGCTCCAGCTCACCGCCGCCGCGGAAGTCGGGAACGTCGTAGAGGAAGTCCCCGCTCGATCGCTCCCAGCGGGCTCCGCCCGAGAAGGACCACGCCGCGGCCGACGCCCAGGAGCCGTTCGCCCCGACCTCCCCGGAGCCCCACGCGCCGGCCCCGACGGTGCCATGCACCGAGGACCGGACAGCGGAGCGGCTCTCGAGGAGCACGACGCCTCCGAGCGCCCGCGGGCCGTAGCGGGAGGAGTGCGTGCCGGGGAGGACGACGATGCGCTCGAGCGACGAGAGGTCCACGGAGCTCAGATCCGCGATCCCCGTGAGGGGCGAGTTGATGGGGACGCCGTCGAGGAGGACGAGGATCTGGTCGCCGCCCGAGCCCCTGAGCTGGACGACCGCCGGGGCGCCTGGCCCGCCCTGCCGCACGACCGTGGCGCCCGGCACCCGGTCGACCGCGCTGGGCAGGTCCACCGCCGTCGGGGGGAGCGCCGCCACGTCGACCGCGACGCCGCCCGGCGGAAGGTCGGCGGCTGCCACGTCGACGCTCAGACCCTCGAGCCGCAGGGGTGTGGGCGAGAGCAGCACCTCGGCCCGCACGACCCGCCCGTTGACCGCCTCCACCTCGAGCACGGCGTCCTCGAAGCCGAGGGCCGAGACGAGGACGGTCGTTCGTCCGGGCGGCAGGCTGCGGAGACGGGCGACGCCGCCTGCGTCGGTGAAGGCGGTTCGTCCGGACTCGGGCACGGTGACCGAGGCGGCCACGACCGGCTCCGTGCCTCGCGCGCGATCCGCCGGAGCGGCGACGTCGGCTTCGGCACCGGCCTCCACGACCGGGGCGCGCACGTTGACTTCGACAGTCGCCGTCACCTGGGCGGCGGCCGAGGACGCCCACGCGAGCGCGAAGGCGGTGGACAGCAGGCGCGCGGCGGCCCGGAGGCCCCCCCGGCGCATCGGAGCGTCGAATGTCACGTTCCCCGTCTTCTCCGGACGGGGAGAAGCACGGCTGAACGCGCCCGCACGCTGCGGACGAGGACCCCGCCCCCTCCCTCGAGGGTGTCGGTCGGCGACGGAGGAGAGGTCTCCTGGCTCGGGACGCATCCGGTCGCCTTCCCGGGCACGAATGCCCAGTGGCTTCCTGACCGGATCTGGGAGCTCGAGCTCCCGAATCCCTTACAGTGGCGGGGCCGCGCCGGCATCTCACCGGACTTCCGAGAGCCCCTCCGTCAACTTCGTTGGACGATGGATACCGTCCGGGGCGAACCGAGGCAAGCCCGCCAGGTGTCTCGCGAGGAAGTGCGGGTCTAACTTCTCCGCCGTTCTCTTCGCCCGCGCCTCACCACCGATTGCGAGCCGGGCCCGAAACGGGCGGGACTTGGTTGGACCCCCTGCATCTGCTATGAACCCGGCGATCCGCACCGACGCCCCGGAGCGCGCTTCCTGGTGCGCCCCGGCCACCTGCGGTGAGCTCGTGCAGGGCTTCGTTCGGGGGCGGTGGCTGCAGATCGCGGCGCCGATCGACCGGACGCGGAGCGCTTGGGCCCGGGTGTGGGACGCGGAGACGCCGAGTGCGGTCACGTGCGCGGAACCCATCCCGACTCCGCCCGCTTCGATGCCTGACCCCGGCGGGCGTGGCGAATTCGGGAAGGTCCGTCGTGGCCTCGAGCTCCTGCTCTCCCGCACGGAGGGCGCGGCGGTGTCAGTCGGCCTCGGCGGGGACGTGCTCCCCCGCGGGGTGGGCTTCGGATCGAGCACGGCCGATCTCGGCGCCGCGCTCGCGGCCGCCGCCGCCGCCCTCGGCGTCCCGGATGCCCCGAGCCTGGCGGTGGACCTCGCCCTCGCCGTCGAGCCCACCAACGGGTCCCTTCTCCCCGGCCTCGCGCTCTTCGACCATCGGGAGGGACACGTGCGCGAGCCCCTCGGTCCGCCGCCCGACATCGAGATCGTCTGCGTGCGCCTTCCCGGGCGTGTGGATACGGTGGCGTTCAACCGGAGCTTGCCCGAGCGACTCTCCGCCGAGGCGCTCGACGGGTGGTCCGACGCGTTCGGGTCGTGCATGGCGGGGATCGAACGGGGAGATCTGGAGAGGATCGGAGCGGCCGCGACCGCGAGCTCGTTACTGGCCCGACACCTCGGCTGCCCGCCGGTCCCCAACGTGTTGCTTCGTGCTGCGCGCGAGACCCGGGCGCTGGGTGTGGGTCGAGCGCACTCCGGGACCGTGTTCGCCCTGCTGTACCCGTGCGGTCTACGCCCGGAGTTGGATGAGGTGGCCGACCGCCTCTGGGGTGTGGAGCGTGCGGCCCCGCCCGGCACGGGACGGGCCTCGTCGTGGGCGCCGTGGCTCGACGCCTATCGCCTCGTCGGGGGTGGGGTGCGCAGGACGGCGCGAGCGCAGCCTCGTCCGGTCACACCGTGTCGATCACCGCGACGCGCACGGCATCGCCTTCCATCCAGCTGATGGCGATGCGCCCATCCGACGACACCGTGTGCGGATAGTGCTTGGTGATGGCACCGGATGCGAAGGGACCGTTGCGGAGCACGTTGCCATCGGAATCGACCACGGCCAGGTGGATGGTTCCCTGGCCTTCATAGGCAAAGGTCTCAGCGTAGTCGGCGGCCTTTCGCAGGCCCTGGGAATTCACGAACACGATCCAGGCGTTGTCCCGGGCATCCGTCACCAGGTACTGGGTGGTGGGCGGAACCCATTGGTCTTCGAGGGCGATGATCGACACCTGGGAGTGGAACGAATCACCCTTGTCGTCCGACTGGGCGTAGTAGAATCCTGGACCGTTCGATGCCTCGTCCGACCCGGTGAACCAGGCAATGTGAAGGCGGCCTTCACCGTCGAAGGCCATGCCCGGACCGGCGTCAGGGCAACCGTTCATGTGCCAGTCATCACGGCCCACGCGGGACGGCTCCGTGAACACCTTGCCTTGCCCACCGTCGGTGGTTCGGTAGACCGTGATGTCGCGGATGACCTGCTGTCCGTGGTGAGCGTTGTGGTACTCAGAGCGTCCTTCGTCCGTAACCTCTTCCGCAGTGTCGAGGAAGACGGAGCGCGACGAGACGTAGAACTCGTTGTCCGGACCCCACGCCATGCTGGTGTCGCAGCACTGGCAGGCACCGGAATCCGCGATGACGCTGTCGCCCCAGTCCAGACCGCCATTTTCGGAGCTGACCACTCGGACGACCGAGGGACTGCCGGATGCGTCTCTCTCGAGGCTGGCATCCAGGTTGAGGTAGGCGATGTGCACCTGATTGTCGGCGGCGGCGAGAATCGAGGGGTAGGACTGTTCGCCCCGAGGGTCCGCCGGGGCCGGGTTCACGGCGTCGCTGAACGTGGCTCCACCGTCCGTGGATCGTGCGAAGCGTAGAGTGACTTCGCCCCAGGGGAAGTTCTCCGGGTCGGAGAAGTCGGCGTGGTACCAGACGATGTAGAGTTCGCCGTTCGGGCCGACGGCCATCTCGGGGGCACTCCACTGGGCGGCGAGCAGGGCTTCGCCATCCTTGTCATTCACCCGCACGGGCTCGCCGAAGGTGGCCCCGCCGTCGTCCGAGCGTTGAACGTACAGCGTCCCATCGCTGCCATCGTGGTCGTCGCGGAAGTAGGCGACGTACACCGCTTCGGAGTTGGAATCGACCGCCACGGAAGGCGTGGTTGCATCTTGGATCGTCGCGTACGTAGCACCGTCGATGGCCGACTCCACGGCCTGGGTCGACGGGTCGTCGATGCAGCCGGCGGACACGATCGAGACCGTGACCAAGGCAATCCGGTGCGCGCGAAACGGGTGGACCATGGCAGGCGTGTTCAGTCAGTAGCTCCAGGGACTTCTGCAACTCCGGTCCAGAACGATACACCGCCGCGCAATCGGTCGATACCGATCAGGCTGGCGCCGCAGCCCCGGCGAGCAGGCGTGATGTCGACGGATGGCCCGAGCGAGGGTTGTGCGGTGCGGATCAGTTCATAACGTTGTTGTGAACTAATCGCACGGGAGAAGGTGGGCATGGGACGGGAGCGTTTCGGCGAGCTGGAGGAGCAGGTCGTGCTGGCGCTGCTGCAGCTCGGAGGGGAGAGCTACGCCGTCCCGGTGTCGGAAGAGCTGCGCGGTCGGGCGGGGCGCGAGGTCTCTCCGGCGACGGTGTACATGGTCATGCGCCGACTCGAGTCGCAGGGACTGCTCAGTTCGTTCGTCGGCAGCCCTGATCCGCTGCGCGGAGGCCGGCCGCGACGCTACTACCGCGTCGAGGAGGACGCGGTGATGCCGGTGCTCGCCGAGGCTCGCCGTGCGCGTCTCGCCCTCTGGGACGGGCTCGAGCCCCGGCTGGACGAGGCGTGAGCACCGTGCGCAGGGCCCCGCTCCCGCTCCGCATCGCGGTGCGCATGCTCCCGGAGGACGCGCGCGAGGAGGTTCTCGGCGACCTCCTCGAGGCTATGAATGCCAGGGCCGCCGCGGACGGTCGCGCGGCGGCCCGCCGATGGGCCTGGCGCCAGCCTTGGGCCACGCTGGTGTTGCGGATGCAGTACGCACACGGTTCCGAGCGTGACGCGAGCTTCCGATGGCGCTGGCGTACGCGCAGCCTCGGCCGAGTGCCGCGCGGCCTGGGGGTCTCCTGGCTGGACGTGAAGCTCGGCATCCGCATGCTCGGCAAGCAACCGACGTTGACCGTCGTGGCGGGTCTCGCCCTCGGCCTCGGCATTCCCGCGAGCCTGATTCCAGTTCACGTAGCGGGTATCTACGTGACATCGTTCCCGGTGGAGGAGGGAGACCGGATCGTCGGGATTCGCGACTGGGACCTGGAGGCGAATCGGCCCGTCGTCCGTCTGCTGCACGACTTCGCGGTCTGGCGGGCCGAGCTCTCCTCCTTCGAGGTCCTGGGCGCGGCCCGTTCCGATCCCTGGAACGTGCATTCGCCGGACGGACGCGCCGAGGAGATCCGGGGGGCGGAGGTGACCGCGTCGGTCTTCACCATGCTGCGGGTCACGCCGCTCCTCGGCCGCCCGCTCGTCTCCGACGACGAGGTCGAGGGCGCGGCCGACGTTGTCGTGCTCTCCCAAGACGTCTGGGCCGCCCGCTTCGCCCGGGATCCCGACATCGTCGGCAAGGTGATCGGCATCGGTGCGCGCCCCCACACGGTCGTGGGCATTATGCCCGCGGGCTTCCACTTCCCCCTGAACGACGACCTGGGGCTTCCCCTGCGCGCCGACCCGACCG
>JANQME010000186.1 GCA_028280205.1 Longimicrobiales bacterium | reverse complement strand
GGGTCGGGTTGTTCCGGACCGAATTCCTTGCCGTCGGTCGCAACACGATGCCCGGAGAGGAGGAGCAGTACGAGGCCTACCGAAGCGTCGCCGAGTCCTTTCCGAATGGGGCGATCTACATCCGGACCTTCGATCTGGGCGGGGACAAGTTCCCGATGTTCCTGAACATGCCCCAGGAGGAGAACCCGTTCCTGGGCTGGCGGGCGATCCGCGTGTGCCTCGACGAACCGGAGCTCTTCCGTACCCAGCTCCGCGCGCTCCTCCGGGCCACCGCGCACGGGGACGTTCGTCTGATGCTGCCTCTCGTGAACGAAGTGGACGAGGTGCGCCGCTCCCGCGCGCTCCTCGAGCAGGAGGCCGCCCGGCTCGCGCAGGACGGCATCGCGTACAATGCGGGCTACAAGGTCGGGATCATGATCGAGACCCCGGCCGCGGCGCTCGATGCGGCCGAGCTGGCCCGCTACAGCGACTTCTTCTCGATCGGGACGACCGACCTCGTGCAGTACCCGCGTGCGGTGGACCGCACGAACGCCCGGATCGCCGATCCCTACGATCCCTTCCATCCCGCCGTAGTCCGCCAGTTGCACAGCGTGGCCCGAGCGGGACGGGCGGCCGGCATCGAGGTCAGCGTCTGCGGCGAGCTCGCCGCGAACCCGCTGGGTGCTTTTCTTCTCCTCGGCCTGGACATCACGGCGCTCTCGGTGGCGTGGCCGTCGCTCACCGAGATCAAGAAGCTGGTGCGCGACATCCGGATGGAGGACGCCCGGGCCGCGGCCCGACGAGCGCTCCAGGCATCCACCGGGGAGGAGGTGGTGCGCTGCCTGGTGGAGGGGACGGGCGGTGCCGTGGATGCGGACGCCCTGGCCGGCCGACGTCGGATCTCTCGACGCGGATAGCGCGCGGCGCGAAGGAGCTGCGGGAACGGTTGTCGCCCCCTCGGCGATACGGTAGCCTTCGGCGCCTTTCGAGCCGCCGCCTTTCTTCGCCGCGCCCCAGGAGTGTTCGTGTCCTCAGCCCTCTTCACGTCCGAGTCGGTCACCGAAGGTCATCCCGACAAGATCGCCGACCAGATCTCGGACGCCGTCCTCGATCACATGCTGGCGCAGGACCCGGAATCGAGGGTGGCGTGCGAGACGTTCGTAACGACCGGGCTGGCGCTGGTCGCCGGCGAGGTCACGACCGAGGGCTACGTGCACCTGCCCGACATCGTGCGGGGCACGCTGAAGCGGATCGGTTACACGAACGCGGCCTTCGGCCTCGACGGGCTCACCTGCGCCGTGCTCACGGCTCTCGACCAGCAGTCGCCCGACATCGCGATGGGTGTCGACACGGGCGGAGCCGGCGATCAGGGCATGATGTTCGGCTACGCTTCGGATGAAACGCCCGAGCTGATGCCCGCCACGATCCAGTACGCGCACGCCCTGACACGTCAGCTCGCGCAGGTACGGAAGAGCGGAGAGCTGGCCTGGGTTCGACCCGACGGGAAGGCACAGGTCACGATCGAGTACGACGGGGACCGACCGGCGCGCATCCACACGGTCGTGGTGAGCACCCAGCACGATCCGGAGGTCCGCCAGGACGACCTCGTGCGCCAGGTCACGGAGAAGGTCGTGCGCCCTGCGCTGCCCGAGGAGCTCTTCGATGCCGAGGAGTGCATCCTGCACATCAACCCAACCGGCCGCTTCGTGATCGGAGGGCCTCATGGGGACGCGGGCCTCACGGGTCGCAAGATCATCGTGGACACGTACGGAGGCGTCGGGCGTCACGGCGGCGGAGCGTTCTCGGGCAAGGACTCCACCAAGGTCGACCGGTCTGCGGCGTACGCGGCGCGCTGGGCCGCCAAGAACGTGGTCGCGTCCGGTCTGGCGAAGCGGTGCGAGATCCAGCTCGCCTACGCCATCGGCGTGGTCGAGCCGGTGTCCGTCCGCGTCCAGTCCTTCGGAACCGGTGAGATGTCCGACGCGGAGCTCTCCGAAGCGGTCGCGGAGGTCTTCGACTTCCGGCCTGCCGCCATCATCGACGAGCTGAAGCTCCGCGACCCGATCTTCACCCCCACCGCGGCCTACGGTCACTTCGGGCGCGAGCCGGAGTGCCGGGTTCCCGACGCGGGTGGCAGCGAGAAGGTGCTCTTCTTCCCTTGGGAAGAGACGAATCGCACGGATGATCTCAGGACTGCGGCCGACGCCTGAACCCCGTCCGATGCCGGCGTCGCGGGAGAACCCGCGTCCCCCTGCGGAGTACTGGAGGGGTCCCGGGCGATGGTCGAACGCGACATCGTCCTCTCTCCTCCCCCGCCGCCGCGGAGGTAGCCAGTCCGTGCTCGTCGAGGTCAGAGTCCAGAGCCTGGCGCTGGACCGGTCCACGAACACTCCGGTCGTGATCCTCCAAGAGCTCGAAGGCGAGCGGGTACTGCCGATCTGGATCGGGCCGGGCGAGGCGAGTGCGATCGCGATGCAGCTCGCGGAGATGGAGTTCTCCCGGCCGCTCACCCACGACCTGCTCTGCTCGGTGCTGAGCAGCCTCGGGGGTGCGCTCCAGAAGGTCATCATCACGAAGGTCGAGAAGAGCACCTACTACGCCGAGCTGATCGTACAGCGCAACGGCGACCTCTTCT
>JANQME010000175.1 GCA_028280205.1 Longimicrobiales bacterium | reverse complement strand
TCTCGAACCGGGAGGGTGCGATCGGGTGGGTCCGGGAACGCGGAGCACCGATCGTCGTGAAGGCGAGTGGGGTGGCGGCCGGGAAGGGCGCGATCGTGTGCATGACCGACGACGAGGCCCTGTCGGCGGTCGACGCGATGCTCGGAGAGAGGCGTTTCGGCGAGGCCGGCTCCGAGATCGTGGTGGAGGACTTCCTGGAGGGCGAAGAGCTCTCGGTCTTCGCCGTGTGTGACGGCCACGACTTCGTGCTCCTCCCCGCAGCCCAGGACCACAAGCGCGTGGGCGAGGGCGAGAGCGGGCCGAACACGGGCGGGATGGGCGCGTACGCTCCGGTGGCTCTCGCCACTCCGGCGCTGCTTGAGGAGGCGGGATCGGAGGTGATCGCACCCACGCTCGCGGCGCTGGCACAGGACGATTCCCCCTTCCGCGGACTCCTTTACGCGGGCCTGATGAATACGGCCGACGGTCTGCGCGTCGTGGAGTTCAACTGCCGCTTCGGCGACCCGGAGACTCAGGTCGTCCTGCCGCTGCTCACCTCCTCGCTCCTCGACCTGCTGACGACCGTAGCCGAGGGGGGTTCGCTGGCCGGTCGGAGCGTCGAGGTCTCCGACGAGGTGGCCGTCACGACCGTCGTGGCGTCCGAGGGGTATCCGGGCGCGTACGAGAAGGGACGACCGATCGAGCTCCCGGACTCTCTGCCCGACGGCGCGGTGCTCTTCCACGCCGGCACGCGGCGAATGGCGGACGGCTCGCTCGTCACCGCGGGCGGGCGCGTGGTGGCGGCGACGGCGGTGGCACCGACCTTCGCGGCCGCGGCCGAGGTCAGCCGGTCCGTCGCCGGAGAGGTCCGGTTCGACGGTGCGTTCTTCCGAGGCGACATCGGATGGCGCGAACGCGAGCGCCGGGACCGCGAACACCCCCTGGAAGGAGTGGAAGGAGAAGCATGATCACGACGACGACGAACGGGATCGACGGCCGACCGGTCGAGGAGTACCTCGGGATCGTGATGGGCGAGGCGATCATCGGTGCGAACATCTTCAAGGATCTCTTTGCCGCCGTCCGCGACGTGGTGGGTGGGCGCGCGGGAGCCTACGAAGACGCGCTACGCAAGGCGCGTCAGGAGGCGCTGCGCGAGATGGCGTCGCAGGCGCACGATCTCGGGGCCAACGCCGTTCTCGGGGTCGACATCGACTACGAGGTGCTCGGGACGGGGAACGGGATGCTCATGGTCACGTCGGCCGGCACGGCCGTCCGCTTGATGGAGCCGGAGGGCTGACGGAGCGGAACGATGCCCGAGCTGCCGGAGGCCGAGACGATCGTTCGGGGACTTCGGCGCGCGATCACCGGCCGGCGCATCCGTCGCGCGGAGGTGTTGAAGCCGGACGTGCTGCGCGAGTCGAAGCGCTCGTTCGGACCGAAGGTGCGGGACCGAACGATCGAGGGTGTCGGCAGGCGGGGGAAGAACGTGCTCCTTCTGCTGGACGGCGGACGTCGGATCGCCGTCAATCTCGGGATGACGGGCAAGCTCCTCCCCTTCCCGGCTCCACCCCGGGGCCGTCGCAGACCCACCCACCCCGCCGTCCGCTTCCGCTTCGTCGACGGGTCGCTCCTGGTCTTCGACGACACGCGCCGCTTCGGAACGGTCGAGTGTCTCACCGAAGACCAGTGGAAGGTGCGCGACCGTCGCTTCGGACCGGAGCCGCTCGACCCCGCGTACACGCCTACGGCCATGCATGAAGGTCTGTCGGCCTCCCGTGCTCCGCTCCGCTCCTGGCTGCTCGATCAGAAGCGCATCGCGGGCGTGGGGAACATCTACGCCGCCGAAGCGCTCTTCCTCTCGGGCCTCCACCCCCTGCGCGAGGCCCGTTCCGTCACCGCCGCCGGAGCCGAGCGGCTCCACCGAGCGGTGAGGGAGGTGCTCGCCGGCGCGATCGACGAAGGAGGTACGACGATCCGGGACTACCGCAACGCGATCGGGGGAGAGGGGGGGTACGCGCGCCTGCTCTGGGTGTACGGACGCGAGAACGCGCCGTGTCGGCGCTGCGCCGCGTCGATCCGGCGTGTCGTGCTCTCGAACCGCTCCGCCTTCTTCTGCCCCACGTGTCAGCCCCCGCCCGCTCCGTGAGCCGCCGACGGCACCCCACCGCGCCGTCGGTCCTCCTCGTGGGCGCGCTCACGGCGAGCCTCGCCCCGCCGGCCGCCGCCCAACGTCCCGAGGCACCGGGGCCGGCCGCCGGGGAGCACGACGCCGAGGTCGACCTCGACGTGCGTCGGCTCGTCCTCGCCAATGGGATGCGCGTCCTCCTCCTGCCGCGTCCGGGAGCCCCGACCGTCTCGTTCGTGATGCAGTTCGGGGTCGGCGGGGTGCACGAGACGCCGGGCACGACGGGGATCGCCCACCTCCTCGAGCACATGCTCTTCAAGGGCTCCGAGACGATCGGCACGACCGACGTGCGCGCCGAGCGGGCGCTTTTCGAACGGATGGATGCCGTGCACGAGCGCGTGCTCGAGGCTCGCACGGAAGGGGACGAGGCGCGGGCGGCTGAGCTCGAAGCGGAGATCGAGGCGCTCGAGGACGAAGCTCGGCGCTACGTCGTGCCGAACGAGTTCGACCGGGTCCTCACCCGCGCGGGTGCCCAGGGTCTGAACGCGACCACGAGCAGCGAGTCCACCACCTACTTCGTGGAACTCCCCGCGAACCGGGCCGAGCTCTTCTTCGCCCTCGAGTCCGATCGCATGGCCCACCCCGTCTTCCGTGAGTTCTTCACGGAGCGCGACGTGGTGATGGAAGAGCGCCGCATGCGCGTCGAGACGAGCCCGGCCGGGGCGCTCTACGAGGCCCACCTCGACGCCGCGTTCGCGGTCCATCCCTACGGCCAGCCGGTGGTCGGGACGATGGACGATCTGCGCTCCCTGCGCCGGTCCGACGTCGAGCGCTACTACCGGAGCTACTACGGGCCCGGCAACGCCGTTCTCGGCGTGGTGGGGCGCTTCGACCCGGACGACGTGGCCGGTTGGGCACGCACCTACTTTGGTGCACTCCCGCCCGGCCAGACCCCACCCGCGGTCGATGCAGTCGAGCCGACGCAGGCGGAGGAACGGAGAGTCGTCGTGCCGTGGGACGCCCGGCCGTTGCTGCGCATCGG
>JANQME010000164.1 GCA_028280205.1 Longimicrobiales bacterium | reverse complement strand
ACTCATGAAGCCGAAGGCGGCGGCGAAGTCGGAAGACTCCTCCGCCGCCTTCGGCTTCATGAGTCAGTCCTCACGCACGATGAGCTTCGAGCTTCGATCGGGCTTCTCGGGCAGCTACCGGGACTTCGACGCATCCATCGATGGGGTCCCACCCGCGTTCCTCTCGGCTGCCGGGCAGTCCCTGGGTGATGTTCCGTCCGCGACCGGGTCCTCGAACCGAACCGACTTCGTTCTGATTCCCGTCGTGCGCTGGGGCTCCGGAGGCACCGGATCGACGAAGTTCAAGGTGGGGACCTCGCTGCGCGTCTCCAGCCACGCCATGTCCCACACGGCGGGGTCTCCGGGGGAGTACGCCTTCTCCGGTCCGGACGAGGTGGCGGCCGGATCGGGCTTTGGCGCGCTCACCTCCGCGCCCGAAGGTGCGCTGGGCAGCCGGGAGTTCGGGGTCTTCACGCAGTACGAGTCCAGCGTGGGACCCGCCCTGCGCCTGCGGCTCGGGGGTCGCTACGACTACGAGCTGATCGGCGGCGATGGCGTGCCCCTGAACGCCGACTGGCTCGACGCGACGGGCATTCGGAACAGCGACTTCGACGACGGCCACCACCAGTTCGGCGTGCGCGGATCGATCACATGGGACGCGGTCCCCGGCCGCACGCGTGTCATTGCGGCCGGCTCGCTGCACGAAGGGGACGTCGACATGCGTGCTCTGACCGCCGCGCACAGTCAGGCCACCGAAGCGACGTCGACCCGATACGCCGGTACGGGAATCGACTGGCCCGACGGCGGCATCCCCGCCCTCGCCGCCCCCGCCCGGCCGCTGCTCACGCTGCTCGGGCCCGACCTCCGGGCACCGCGCACGAGCCTGGTGGAGCTCGGTCTGGTGCAGCGGATCAGCTCGCTGGGGTCGGTCTTCATCCGCGGCTCGAGTCGCCGTACCGACTTCCTCACCCGGCGTCGAAACCTCAATCTCCCGCTCGTTCCGACCGCTGTCGATCCGAACGGGAGGAGTGTGTTCGGGACGGTCGTGCAGGACGGCGCCCTCGTCACCACGACGGCCGACGACGCACGGCGCTTCCCGGCCTTCGGGGAGGTGTGGGCGCTCGACCCCGACGGCTGGTCGGAGTATGTCGGACTCTCCGTGGGCGTGGAGCGCAGCAGCGCCCGCCTCGACCTGTACGCCTCGTACACGTTCTCCCGGACGCGGGACAACTGGATCGGCGCCGGCAGCGGCACGATCGGGGCGGCGCTTCCGCCCGGTCTTCCCGGCGGCGAAGGGAACGACGAGTGGGCGGAGGGGACGTCGGACTTCGACGTCCCGCACCGGGCGGTGCTCGGAGCTGGGACCCGCCTCGGTCGCTTCACGGTCACGGGGCTCTACCGCTTCCGTTCGGGCTCGCCCTTCACTCCGCGGTACCGGCTGGGTGTCGACGCGAACGGAGACGGGTCGATGCGCAACGACGTTGCGTTCGTTCCGTCCGACGGCTCGCTCGATCCGCTGCTCGCGGATTGGGACTGTCTCTCGGACCAGGTTGGTGGCTTCGCGGTTCGGAACTCGTGCCGACGGCCTGCCGTTCACTCGTTGAGTGCGAGGCTCGGCGTCAACGTCGCAGCGTTCGGAGCCTGGAGCGTGCGACTCACGCTCGATGCATTCAACCTCCTGGACTCGGGGGAAGGCACCATGGACGACGCGCTTCTGCTCGTGGATCCGACCGGATCGATCGTCGTGTCGCCGGACGGATCCACGCTGACCCTTCCCACCGGAGTGAATCCCGATTTCGGTACCGAGCTCTATCCGGACACGCGGGGTCGGCTACTGCGGATCGGACTGAGGATCGGAGGGTGACCGAGGTGCGGATCAGGCAGCGGGGACGTCGCCGTCCGTGGGCGCTCCCCTTCGCGAGCGTCATGGCCGTTGCCGCCGTGTCCCTCTCGTGTGGAGACGCCACGGACATCGAACGACTCGAAATCGTGGGGACGGGCGTCCTCTTCGGACAGGCCTTCCTCGACCTCGACGGGGACGGCGTGCCGGGAGCCGGAGACGAGCCGATCGAGGGTGCCGAGGTGCTGCTCGTAACGGGTACGGGCGGAGAGGTCGTGCAGCTCGCCACCACCGACTCGATCGGCGCGTTCACGCTCTTCGAGGTGCCGGTCGGGACGTACCGGCTCGCGCTCGACACGGCGGCCGTCGGGGATTCGCTCGAGGTTCTGGGCGACAATGCGCTCGTGCCGATCGAGTTGGGGGACACGACCCGTATCGATCTCGGCGTGACGTACCCTACCCGGACGATCGAGGAGATCGCGTCCGAGCCTCTGGGTCGGCGCGTCTTCACCAGCGGTATCGCGCTGAACAGCCGGGTGAACTTCGACGCCGAGGGACGGGTCCACGTCCTCGGGGCCAGCGGTTTCCTGAGAGCGCTCAATGTGGAGCGTTCGGCGGTCACCACCGGTGACTCGGTCCGACTCCTGGGCACGGTCGTGGAGGACAACGGGAGGCCCGCGCTCGATCCGGCGACGCCGGAAGTCCTCATCGCGGGAGCGGCGCTGGTCGTCCCGCAATCGGTGACCCTCGCCGCCGCGGCCGACGCCTCCGGCGGGACGCTCGACGCCGCGCTCGTCCGACTCTCGGACGTCTTCGTCACGGACACCGTGACGGATGCGGACGGGGACTTCCACTTCGTGGTCTTCGACGCCGGCGATTCCGTGGAGGTGGTCGTCCGCGAGTTCCTCGCCTACCCCACCGAGATTCTCCGGCCGGACACGGTCGTCTGGCTCTCCCAACTGTCGGGTCTTCTGGACCCTGTGGCGGACGGGGCCGGTGGGGTGCGCTGGCGGGTTCTTCCGCGGGCGCCCTCGGACCTCGATCCGGAGATCCGGATCGTCGACCTGAGCGTTACCCTCGATCTGGATGCGGACTCGGCGAGTCTGGGGGACACCGTGACGGCGACGGTGGTGCTGACGAATGGTGGCCCGCTCGATGCGACGGCGTTCGAGGTGCGGGATACGATCCCCACCGCGGTGACCTACCTCTCCTCGACGGCGACGGCGGGGACGTACGATCCGGGCAGCGGGCTCTGGTCCCTGCCCGGTCTCGGGTTCGGGGACACCGACACGCTCCGCCTCGTGGTCGAGTTGGCGGACACGTCCGTGGCGAACGTTCCGTTCTTCGTCGAAGCGCTCAGCCTGGCCCTCGAGGTCGACTCGAATCCGTTCAACGACGACGCGTCCCGGGTGCTCGACGTCCGCCGGTAACCCGCCCCCCGTTCCGTCGCTCCCGTCTTCGTCGTCTCGCGGAGAGACGGGACCACCCCCATTATGGCGTCCCCGAGAGCCGAGCCCCGAACTCCGGAAGCGCCCATGGCGACGCAGTACTGGCTGATGAAGTCCGAGCCCGACGTCTACTCGATCGAGGATCTGGAGCGGGACGGGTCGACCTGCTGGGAGGGCGTACGCAACTACAAGGCCCGCAACAACATGAAGGCCATGAACGAGGGTGACCTCGTCCTCTACTACCACTCCAACGCGAAGCCGCCGGGCGTGGTGGGAATCGCGCGCGTGTGTAAGGAGGCGTATCCGGACCACTACGCCTTCGAGAAGGGACACACGTACTTCGACACGAAATCCGACCCGGACGACCCGCGCTGGTTCATGGTCGACATCGAGTTCGTCTCCAAGGTGGACGATGTCGAGCGTCCACTGAGCCTTCAGGAGATCAAGGACGACCCGAAGCTGGCCGACATGGAGCTCGTCCGGTACATGCGGCTCTCCGTTCAGTCCGTGAAGAAGGCGGAGTTCGAACACGTGAAGAAGAGGTTGGGGATATAGGGGAGGCGGGGCGTGTGATCCGGGAGGCGCGGTGACGACCACGGTCCGGAACTACGTCGGCGGGGGCTGGCGCGCCGCGTCGGGGGAGGAGGCGCTGTCGGTCGCGAATCCGGCCACGGGCGAGGAGCTCGGGCGGGTGCCGCTTTCCACCGCAGCCGACGTGGACGCGGCGGTCCAGGCGGCGAAGGTGGCCTTCCCGACGTGGCGGCGGACGCCCGCGCCGGACCGGGCCCGGGTCCTCTTCCGGCTGCGGGCGCTGCTCGCCGAGCACCACGAGGAGCTGGCCGTCCAGCTCACGCGCGAGCACGGGAAGATCCTCGCGGAGACCCGGGGTGAGGTGCAACGCGGGATCGAGAACGTCGAGCACGCGTGCGGCATCCCTACGCTCATGATGGGCGAGACCGTCGAGCAGATCGCGGGCGGAATCGATTCGGCGTCGTGGCGGCAGCCGCTCGGCGTCTTCGGTGTCGTGACGCCGTACAACTTCCCCGTCATGATCCCGCTCTGGTTCTGGCCATACGCCGTCGCGACCGGGAACACCGTCGTACTCAAGCCGAGCGAACAGGACCCGCTCACGCACCAGCGGATCGTCGAGCTCGCCGAGGAGGCGGGTCTTCCGCCCGGCGTCCTGAACGTGGTGCACGGTGGGCGAGAGGCCGTGGAGTCGATCTGCGACCACCCCGACATCGTCGGCGTGTCCTTCGTGGGCTCAAGCGAGGTGGCGCGGGCCGTCTACACGAGGGCGAGCGCGTCCGGCAAGCGCGTCCAGACGCTGGGCGGAGCGAAGAACTTTCTCGTCGTGCTCCCCGACGCGGACATGGACGCGACGCTCGAAGCGTGCGCCGGCTCGATCTTCGGGTCGACGGGGCAGCGCTGTCTCGCGGGAAGCATCGTGGTCGGCGTAGGTGACGCGCACGGGCGTATCCGCGAGCGGCTCCTCGATCGTGCGGCCTCCTTGCGCATCGGTGATGGTCTGGAGCCCGCGACGCAGATGGGTCCGGTGATCTCCGCGGCGCACCGAGACCGGGTGCGCGCCTTCATCGACCAGGGTGTCGCCGACGGCGCGAAGCTCTCGCTCGACGGGCGCGGAGCGACGGTCGAGGGACTCGAGGATGGCCACTGGGTGGGCCCCACGGTCTTCGAGGACGTGACGCCGGAGATGTCGGTCGGGCGCGAGGAGATCTTCGGTCCCGTCGCGGGGATCAACCGCGCCGACACCGTGGAGGACGCGATCGACATGATGCGCCGCAGCCGATACGGCAACGCTTGCTCCATCTTCACGACGAGCGGTCGAGCAGCCCGCGACTTCCGCTACGAGGCGGGCGTCAGCATGATCGGGGTCAACCTCGGTGTCGCGGCCCCGATGGCCTTCTTCCCCTTCGGAGGGTCGCGCGAGTCGTTCTTCGGCGACCTCAAGGCGGCGGGCCGAGACGGGATCCGCTTCTTCACCGATCAGCGGGTCGTGCTCTCGCGCTGGAGCGGAGGGAGTGCCGACCCGCACCACCGGCCAACGAGCTGACCGTGAGACCACGAGCATGAACGCACCCACACTTGCCGGAGGCGTCACGAGCGCCGAGACGATCCACGGGCAGCGGGAGTACCTCCTCCCGTCGATGCTGCACCTCTACGACGAGCCGCTCGTGCTGGAGCGAGGCGAGGGGGTACGTGTATGGGATCCGGAGGGCCGGGAGTACGTCGACCTCTTCAGCGGGATCCTCACCACCTCCGTCGGGCACTGCAATCCGCGGGTCGTCGAGGCGACCACTAGGCAGATGCGGATGCTCGGTCACGTCTCGACGCTCTACGCCACCGAGATCCACGTGGAGGCGGCGCGCAAGATCGCCGACATCGCGCCGGACGCACTGAAGCGCACGTTCTTTACGAACTCGGGGACGGAGGCGATCGAGACGGCGCTCATGATGGCGTGCGTCGCGACGGGGCGCTCCGAGATCGTCGCCCTGCGGGTGGGCTACCACGGACGCTCCTTCATGGCGACGAGCGTGACGGGCCATGCCGGGTGGCGCCCACTCGCCACGCCGGTGGCGGGGATCAAGCACGCGATGAGCCCGAACATGTATCGCTCCCCCTTCGGCGAGACGAGCGAGGAGGCGTGCGTCGACCTCTTCGTGGCGGATCTCGAGGAGGTCATCGTCACGACGACGAACGGCCGGCCGGCCGCGTTCATCGCGGAGACGATCATGGGGGTCGCCGGCTACGTCGTTCCGCCCGCCGGCTACTTCGAGAAGGCCGCGGAGGTCATCCGGCACTACGGCGGCCTGCTCATCATCGACGAGGTGCAGGCGGGCTTCGGCCGCACCGGTGGACACTGGTTCGGCATCCAGCACCACGACGTGGAGCCGGACATCATGGTCATGGCCAAGGGGATCGCGAACGGCGCACCCGTCGGCGCCACGATCACCACGGACGAGATCGCGCACGCATGGAAGGGCAAGACGATCTCCACCTTCGGCGGCAATCCCGTCACGATGGCGCAGCTCTGCGCCACCCAGGACGAGCTACGAGACCACGACGCACCGCACAACGCGACGGAGCGCGGCGGTCAGCTCCGGGCCGCACTCGTCGAGATGCAGTCCCGGCATCCGTGGATGGGAGACGTCCGCGGGATGGGGCTCATGCAGGCGATCGAGATCGTGAAGGACCCGGACACGAAGGAGCCCGACCTGGAGCGCACGAAGAAGCTCATCGAGGCCTCACGCGAGGAGGGCGTGCTGATCGGTCAGGGCGGGCTGCACGGAACGGTGATCCGCATCGGGCCTTCGCTCTTGATCACGGAGGAGGAGATGGCCGAGGGGATCGATAAGCTGGGCCGGGCGGTGGACCGGGTGGGTTAGGCATCGAGGGTCGACCGGGAGGGACGCAGATGGGCGACGTCAGCCGAAGACACTTCCTCGGGCTCGGGGCCGCCGCCTCGGCCGCGGGCCTCGCGACCGGGTGTGCTCCTTCGGGCTCCGGGGGGATCGCGCCCGACCTCTTGGTCGTCAACGGAAACGTCCTCACCCAGGACGACGAGCTCCCGACTGCGCAGGCGTTCGCGATCGAGAGCGGCCTCTTCGTGGCCGTCGGCACAAACGACGACGTCCTCCACCTCGCCGCGGGCGGGACCACGGTGATCGACGCGGAGGGGATGACCGTCGTGCCGGGCTTCATCGACGCGCACTCCCACCCGTCCGGGGCGGGTCTGAACGAGCTGCGCAACGTGAACACGAACCTCGGAAGCATCGTCCGCATCCAGGACGCGCTCCGGGAGCGGGCGGCGAGCACGCCGCCGGGGGAGTGGATCGTCGGCTTCATGTACGACGACACGAAACAGGAGGAAGGTCGGCCGCTGAACCGGACGGACCTCGACGCGGTCAGCACCGAGCACCCCATCGTGGTGGGTCATCGGGGCGGGCACACCGGCGTCTACAACTCGAGGGCCTTCGAGGTCTCGGGGATCGACCGGGACACCCGCGACCCCTTCGGCGGTCACTTCTATCGCGACGAGAACGGCGACTTCACCGGCAAGGTCGCCGAGCGGGCCCGGGGCTACTTCGACGTGCCGAGCGGGTCGACCCCCGAAGAGCGCGCCCGTGGCATCGGGGCCATCTGCCGGAAGATGAACGCGTCCGGACTCACCTCCGTGCACCAGGCCGGCACCTCGCGCTCCGACTTCGTCGCGTATCAGGACGCACGCGCGGCGGGCGACCTCACGCTGCGCATGAATCTCATGGCGCGGGGCCTTACCTATCCGTCGCTCCATCGCGCGGGGATCCGGACCGGCGTCGGCGACGAGTGGCTGCGCATCGGAGCGGTGAAGTACGCGGCCGACGGCTCGGCGTCCGAACGCACGATGGCAATGAGTACGCCCTACGCGGGTCGGCCGGACGACTTCGGCATCCTGACCATGACGCAGGACGAGATCCACGACGTGGTCGAGGAGGCGCACCGGGGCGGTTGGCAAGTCGCGATTCACGCTAACGGCGACGTCACGATCGACATGGTGCTGAACGCGTACGAGCGCGCGCAGCGCGAGTGGCCGCGGCCGGACGTGCGACACCGCATCGAGCACTGCTCACTGGTGAACCCCGAGCTGCTGCGCCGCATCGCGGAAGGAGGCTACGTGCCGGCTCCGTTCTACACCTACGCCCACTACCACGGCGAGAAGTGGATCGAGTACGGCGAGGAGAAGATGGAGTGGATGTTCGCCCACAGGTCCTTCATGGACCACGGCATCATGGTGGCGCCTGCCTCCGATCACAGTCCGGGGCCCTAC
>JANQME010000141.1 GCA_028280205.1 Longimicrobiales bacterium | reverse complement strand
CGTCTCGGGGGAGGCCCTCCGGCTCTCGGCCCGGGCGGAGTTCGAGCTCGGACGGATGAACCGGGCGGACCAGGCCGCGGGACGGTACGTCTCGCTCCTCGAGCGGGGCGATCCGAGAGGAGCGGAGATGCGGCTCCTCCAGGCCGAGGCGACCTCGGCCGATCCCGCCGAGCGGCTCGACCGCCTGCTCCGGGTCGACGAGGGGGCGTCCCCGGCCGAGCTGCAACGGGCCGCGCCGCTCGTGCGCGATGCCGCCGCAGCCCTGCGCTTCGACGAGCTGCGCCGCGTGGTGGACACGGTCGGATCGGACGCCGGTCCTCTCGCGCCGCTCGCCGAGGCCCCGCTGGCCGTGACCCTTCTGGAGCTCGGTCGGGACGGCGATGCGGCCGTCTACGCTCGGCGGGCCATCGAGGGGGGCGCAACCGACCAGGAGCTCGAGTGGGCCGAGGGGGTGCTGCGCGGTGAGCTTCCCGAAGGCCGTGGTCGCGTCACCGCCTTCAGCATCGGGCTCGTGCTGCCGTTCGGCGGTCCGCCTGCGCTGTCCGAGTTCGCCGCGCTCGTACGAGAGGGAGTGGAGGTGGCCGCCGCGACCGTCCTCGGCGAGGAGTACAGCGTGACCGTGCTCGTCCGGGACGACGAAGGCGACCCGATCCGGACTGCGGAGGCGATCACGGAGCTGGAGGGGGAGGGGGTGGCCGGGGTGATCGGCATGCTCCAGGACGACGTGCTCGTCTCGGCGGGGGCCGCCCGCAGCGCTCTCGTGCCCCTCGTGTCTCCCACCGCGCGGAGCGCCGCGCGAGCCGGCGAAGGCGTCTACTCCCTGGAGGGCTCGGATCCGCAGGCCGCGGCGGCGGTGGCCCGGTATGCCGTCTCTCGCGCGTTTCAGCGCATCGCGTTCGTCCTGCCGGACACCCCCGAGGCGTCGGTCGAGGCGGACGCCTTCGAACGGGTCGCAGAGGCGCTGGGCATGCCCGTGGCGGGCCGCTTCGCATATCAGGCCGGCGCCACCTTCTTCGAGCCCCAGATCCGGGCGGCCCGCAACGCCCTGCGCGGAAGGGAGTTGGACTCGCTCGGCCTGACGCCGGACGACACGCTCCACATGGAGGTGCTGGAGCCGACCGCGATCTTCCTGCCCATCCCGCCGGAAGACGTGGAGTTTCTGGCTCCTCAGCTCATCCACTTCGGGCTCGACACCCTCGCCATCGAGCTCCTCGGCACGTCCGGCTGGACCGACCCGCAGATTCTGGCGGCGGTCGATCCACGCCACACCACCGGCGTCGTCGCGACCGCCCCCACGCGGTCCGTCGCGGGCACGGCCGGTGACCTGCGCTTCCGCGAAGCGTACGAGGAGACGTTCCAGCGCACGCTCGTGGGTGCGACGCCCGCGGTGGGGTACGACGCCGGCCTCCTCCTGCTCGAGGCGCTCCGCCCCGGACGGATCGATCCGGCGGAGGTGAACCGAGCCATGGCGCGCCTCGAGGACGTGGAAGGCGCTACGGGCGTCTTCTCGGTGGTCGACGGCCGTGTGGTTCGGGAGACCCGCGTCGTGAGGGTACAGGATCGCGTGCCGGTGCCCGAACCTGCGGGTTGGCCCGACTCCCTCGGGGTTCCGGACGCGCTCGGGGGAAGCTGGCTGGCACCGAGGTCCGCGGCCACTCCCGATTCGATCGTCCCGCCCGATTCTACGCTCCTGCCGACGGACTCGCCGTTCCGGCCGGATTCGGGGACCGTTCCGCCGGACACGCTGCTCGTGCGCCCGGACACCGGTCTCGTCTCCACGATCGCGCCGGTCGCGCCCCGCCGTCGACACGCGCCTCTCACGCCCACCTCACCGCGCCGCTGAGGCGCCCTCCCGAAGAGCCCCCCCACATGTCGATCCACGAGAAGCTGGAGCGCCTCGAAGAGCTGTCACGACAGGCGGAGGAGGGGGGTGGGGCCGAGCGGATCCGCGCGCAGCACGAGCGTGGCAAGCTCTCCGCGCGCGAACGGCTCGATCTCCTTCTCGACGAAGGCTCGTTTGTCGAGCTCGATCGCTTCGTGACGCACCGGTCGACCGACTTCGGCCTCGCCGACCGCAAGATCCTGGGCGACGGGGTGGTGACCGGGTACGGGACGATCCACGGCCGGCTGGTCTACGCCTTCAGCCAGGACTTCACCGTCTTCGGCGGCTCGCTCTCGGAGGCGCACGCCGAGAAGATCGTCAAGCTGCAGGAGCTGGCGCTCAAGAACGGCGCTCCGCTCGTCGGTCTCAACGACTCGGGCGGAGCCCGCATTCAGGAGGGCGTGGTGAGCCTGGGCGGGTACGCCGACATCTTCCTGCGCAACACGCTCGCGTCCGGCGTCGTGCCGCAGATCAGCGTGATCCTGGGGCCGTGCGCCGGTGGAGCGGTGTATTCGCCCGCCATCACCGACTTCGTCTTCATGGTGCGGGGCACGAGCTACATGTTCGTGACCGGCCCGAACGTGGTGAAGACCGTCACCCACGAGGACATCGACATGGAGGGCCTCGGGGGTGCGGACGTCCACGCGAGCAAGTCGGGCGTCGCCCACTTCGCGTGTGATTCGGAGCCCGAATGCCTGGCTTCGGTGCGGGAGCTCATGCACTTCCTCCCGCAGAACAACCGCGAGCTGCCGCCGGAGGGAGGCGCGACCGACCCCCACGATCGTCGAGATGAGAAACTACTCGAGGTCGTGCCGGACAACCCCAACCAGCCATATGATATACGAGATGTGCTCCGCTCGGTGGTGGACGACGGTGCGCTCTACGAGGTGCACGAGCGCTTCGCCGCGAACCTCCTGGTCGGCTTCGCGCACCTCGGCGGTCACCCCGTGGGGATCGTGGCCAACCAGCCCGCGGTGCTGGCCGGTGTGCTCGACATCGACGCCTCCGACAAGGGGGGGCGCTTCGTCCGCTTCTGCGACGCCTTCAACATCCCGCTCGTGGTCCTGGAAGACGTCCCGGGATTCCTCCCCGGCGTCGCGCAGGAGCATGGTGGGATCATCCGGCACGGCGCCAAGCTCCTCTACGCCTTCGCCGAGGCCACCGTGCCGAAGGTGACGCTGATCACGCGCAAGGCGTACGGCGGGGCGTACGACGTGATGAACTCGAAGCACATCCGCGGGGACGTGAACCTCGCGTGGCCGCAGGCCGAGATCGCGGTCATGGGTCCGAAGGGTGCGGTGGAGGTCCTCTTCCGCAAGGAGATCGCGGCCGCCGAGGACCCACAGGCCGC
The DNA here is from genome assembly GCA_028280205.1 of Longimicrobiales bacterium. GTDB lineage: Bacteria > Gemmatimonadota > Gemmatimonadetes > Longimicrobiales > Gaopeijiaceae > UBA2589. The sequence continues at coordinate 215 of JANQME010000141.1, read as the reverse complement.
GACGGACACCCGGATCGAGGAGTACCGGGAGACGTTCGCCCACCCCTACATCGCCGCGGCGCGGGGGTTCGTCGACGACGTCATCGATCCGCGCGACACGCGGCCCCGCCTCATCTCGGCGCTCGACATGCTGCGCAACAAGCGCGACGAGAATCCCGACCGCAAGCACGGCAACATCCCACTGTAGGCCCCTTCCGCCACCCGGCAACCCGCTC